>JBHLRV010000021.1:0-9933 GCA_048882205.1 Candidatus Thorarchaeota archaeon
GATTCCCATATTGCTTGTGGGTGGCGTGATTTCGGTCATTGTGATTGGATCAGTCATCTTCAGGAGAAGACGGGGCGAAGATGCCGTTCCATGGAAACGCGACCGAGGGAAATCGAAAGAGGAGCGACGGCGGCAGAGAGAGGAAGACGAGCGTATAGATCCCAAGGAATACTTCGGCGTCTGAGAAATGCGCAAAAACAGTGCTTTGCTGCGCCTTTAGCACAACAAGGTTTTATAGTAGCACCAGGGGACCTATCTCCGTTAGGACCGAGCTGAGGCCTTAGAGATGTCCAGCCGCGTTGATACTATCAATAAGATCATTCGTGACTTCGAAACGGTACCTGGAGTCGAGGGTGCAGCTCTGGTTTCACTGGACGGGCTTCCAATCTCCTCCGCTCTTCCTGAGAGTGAACAGGAAACGGTCGCGGCCATTAGTGCGGCGATAGTGTCCCTCGGTGAGAAAGCAACAACGGAGCTTGAACGAGGGAATCTGCTGGAGATCTACGTGAAAGGTGACAAGGGCTACACACTTATGACCTCCGTTGGAGATCATGCATTGATTCTGGTTCTGGCAAAACCTGATGCACAACTTGGACTCATATTCGTCGACATGAGAAGAATGGCTGAAAGCCTTCTTGAGATACTGTGAGATTGGAATCTGCACTGTGTACCTACTTGCCAATGATGTTCAGTATCTCTCTTGCCACATCTCGCTTTGTGGATAGTGGAACCTTCTTCACGAGGCCTTCAGTGCCAACTATGAGCACCTCATTTGTTTCAGTCCCAAATGCCACTCCTTCTCGAGAGGCATCATTTGCTATGACCAGGTTGCAGACTCCGGAGTCGATGTAGGCCATAGCCTTCTTCTCCAGCTCCTTGTCTGAGATTCCTGATTCAAGCTTGAAGCCAACAATGAATAGGTCCTTGTGTTTCTTCCGGACTTCTCCGATGATCTTTGGTGTGGGCTTCAGAGTAACAGTGAGTTCTGACGACCCAGAGGGTATCTTTGTGTCTTGCTTCTCAGAGGGCACGTAGTCTAAGATTGCTGATGCTGAAACGAAGAAGTCAGTGCTCGACTTGGCCAACAGGCTCAAGACCGACTCAAGCATCTCCTCCGGGGTTTCCACCTTCAGAACATTCACTTCCGGTGGAGCATCAAGGCTGCTCGGACCTAGAACTAGGTCAACTGTGGCTCCCCTTGAGATCGCATCTCTCGCGATTTCTATTCCCATTCTTCCGCTTGAAGGTGTCGTGACAAAACGTACTCTGTCGATCCAACCGCGCGTGGGTCCTGCTGTGATAACGAAGTGTTTCCCACTCAAGTTCTGAGGCACTAGCAGAGACATGACCCTCTCGACAATCTCTTGAGGGTCTGGAATCTTGGCCTTCGCCTCCTCTAACCTCGGACCCATGACATGGACTCCGATTTCCTGGAGTTTCTTGATATTCTGGGTCACAGCGGGATGGTCATACATTGATTCATGCATTGCCGGAACGACTAGCACAGGTATTCCCGCCCCAATTGCAGAAGAAACTGTGGTCGTGACGGGTGTGTCATCTATTCCGTTTGCCATCTTTCCTATAGTATTGGCAGTTGCCGGAGCCACAAGCACTAGGTCGACATGCTCATCATGCTTTCCCGCCAGAGCAATATGCTCGATTTGTCCTGTGAGTTCAACCACAACTGGGTTTCCTGTAGCCCACTCGAGAAGGTAAGGATGGATTATCTTGTGGGCCATAGGGCTCATGACACTGTACACTTCAGCTCCATGACGCATTAGCAACCGCGAGATTGCGGCGCATTCGACAGCTGCGACACTTCCAGTCACACAGAGCGCTATGGATCTGTCTTTCAAGGTATGACTCATGGTCCCAATGATGAGTTTGGACGTGTGTGTGATTGGACTCACCCGTTTCAGCCTCTGAACACACACTGATAAAATAAGCGACAGCCTCGAAAGGTGCCAGGCCACTACAGAACCTCCTGTGAGAATGATTAGGTATGAGCTTATTGTTTGCGATATGTCTCCAGTATTATCGAACTTGCTGAGTCCAATGTAAGCAAAGGATATATGAGTCGAGTTGAATGAGCGGAGGTGCCGGAGTTGAACGTCTATTCGGTTTCAGCTTGAAGGGCACGCCACAATCGTTTAAATCGAGCCGTAGCTCTTTGAAACTGCGAACAGAATCGACAAGGAATAGTGCATTGGCAGGTGCTTGATGTTTGGCTGACTCATCTCAAAATCCGGATGATTTGTTTAGTGAGTTCATCCCTGAGAAGAGAGCACGTTTCTTGACCTATGATAGTGTTGTATCATCATTTGGTACTCCAAGTCAGTCGATGTTTGTACTTGATAATGACAACGAGGTAGACACTTTCCAGAGGGACTTTAACGAGTATCTTGACCACAAGGGCCACATGGGCGAAAACCCGAGAAACCTGCCCTATCACGTCGTAAGGATTGGCTACGACGGAGACATGCTAGACGACATGTTTCGGTTGGTGGTTTCCGACGCAGCTACAGAGTTCGAGCCTGCTAGTCTTGACGCCAGCATGCTATTCTCAAAGCAGGCCATCTTCCAGCATCTTTACCAGACCATAACTCGGGACAAGTTCTTGCTCTTTCATATTACCGAGTTTCCGCTCGCATACTACTTTGAAACTGCTGTAGTTGTTGATGTGGAAGAACTGTCAGATGTGATGGACCCTTCTGTTCACGACGAAACAATAGTCAGGTATCTCAACGATCTGAGAGAACAAGGAACTGAGGAACATCGTAAGACCTACAGCTTCTTCTATCGGATTAGCACTTCACTCTTGATGGAACTTTCAAACGTCTTTCTAGTGGTGCCTACTGCTGGAATGAACAAGCACATGGTTGTGTCCAGTTGGCGGACCCAAACACTTCTTCTCGGCTTCAGTCCTCTGACATGGTCTTCTGGGAGCTTCAGAGTATATGATCTGAGCGGGCGTGACATTGACGCACGTTGGGGCTATCCAGCACCCCCATCGAAGGATCCGCGAGTGAAGCAATACACAAGTCTGGTGCCACTTGGAAAGGAGTAGGTCCCTTGGAAGTATAATGGCATACGTATGCGTATATACGGATTTTCTTTTCCACATGCGTGAATATATATACGCACCGAGTGTGTTCGCGAATGAACACCTTGAGTTCACGGGTAGAGAAGATACCGTGTAGTGCTCGTGCGTATGTGCCCGGACACGTAACGGGAATCTTCAGGATTCATGACAGCCATGAGGACCCCCTCCACTGTGGTTCCACTGGAGCCGGGTTCTGCTTGGCCGCAGGGACTACAACAACTGTGAAACTTGAGGAGAACCCATTCCTCGAGATCTCGGTAGAGTACAACGATTCCAAGATAGATGCGCCAGTAACAGTGACGGTGATTCGGAGATTGCTGGAAAACAACGACTCGGACTATAGGATACATGTGAAGCATGAGTCCTCTCTTCCGATCGGAGTTGGATTTGGTGCTTCAGGAGCTGGTGCTCTGGGCACAGCTCTCGCACTGTCGCATCTACTGGGTCAGAGCAATGACATTCAGAGTACCGCATCACATGCTCACTATGCTGAGGTCGTGAATCGTACGGGGCTAGGAGACGTCATTGCTCAGACGACAGGCGGGATGGAGATACGTATCCGTCCTGGAGCTCCGGGTATTGGGAAGGTTGTCAATATTCCATTTCCTGACGACCTTCAAGTGGTTCTCGCTGGAGCACCTGGACTGGAAACAAGGAGTGTCCTCTCAGACAAGGATCATCGAGAGAGGATAATCAAGGCTGCTGATGGTCTCATGGGTGAGCTGATGGACAATCCCTCAGTCGAACAATTCATTTCAAGTTCACGAGAGTTTGCGCTTGCGACCAATCTCATGACGTCTCGTGTCAGGAGTTCGCTTGATGACCTTGAGTCGCAAGGCTTCAATGAATCAAGCATGGTAATGATAGGCGACTCGGTGTTCTGTTTCACTGAACCGGGGACTTCCCAGCGTGCCGCCGACATATTGGCCAAGCGTTGGAGTCAGTCTGAGATACTCATATCGTCAATCTCAGATAATGGTGGGAGGCTGGTCTGATTGACTAAGATTCATGTGCCGGCTGATCACCCACGCAAAGACTCACTTGATCTGCGGGAGCGAATCATCGAGGGACATGAAGCCGATGTCGTTGCAACAGCCGGACTTCTGGCTCACGGTCGTGGAGAGGCCTTTGACTACCTGATTGGTGAACAGACTAACGAACAGGCAAAGAGTGCCTGCAGAGCTGCGGTTGCCGCACTTCTAATGGCCGACCACCCGGTCATCAGCGTCAACGGAAACGTCTGTGCACTGGTTCCGGAAGACCTCGCTATGCTCTCTGAATTGACTGGGGCTCCTCTTGAGATCAACTTGTTCTACTATAGACCCGAACGTGAGAAAGCAATTGCGGAGGCACTCAGACAGGCAGGCGCCACAGAGATTCTTGGCACTCACGATAGACCGTCTGAGACTATCCCCGAACTCAGTAGCAACAGAAGGAAGGTTGACTCAGAAGGGATAGCAAAGGCCGACGTGGTCTTGGTTCCGCTTGAAGATGGTGACCGGACAGAGGCGCTGAGAGCCATGGATAAGTTCGTTGTCACAATTGATTTGAATCCAATGTCCCGGACTTCTATATTCTCGAATATCACTATTGTCGACAACGTTGTCAGGACCCTTCCTCTCATGGTCGAGTACGCGCAGGAAATGCAGAATTGGTCCCGTGAGAAACTGCGCGAAACAGTCTCAAGCTTTGACAATATCGCCAATCTGAAGCAGGCTCTGGCACTGATAATTGACTATCTCTCATCTCAATCTATGAAGGAGGATGTTGCATGAGAATCGTGATAATGGGCTCAGGAGCTATAGGCAGCCTCTATGGTGGTCTATTGAGTCATGCAGGTGAGGATGTAGTCCTGCTTATAGGTAGAAAGCCCTACGTCGACGCCGTCAACAGAAATGGTTTGAAGATCAAGGGAGTCTTAGGTGAGTACACTCTTGACTTGAAAGCCACGCAAAATCCCTTTGAGATTGATGAGGCTGAACTTGTCCTAATCACAACCAAGGCCTATGACTCCGTTGAGGCGGCCAGCAGAATACAGCATCTCGTGGACAATGGTGCGTCGGTTCTTGTGCTTCAAAACGGAATCGGGACAGAGAAGAGGGTTGCAGAGGTACTTAGTACAAACCGAGTGCTCAGAGGGACAACCTGTATGGGAGCCATAATGACAGGGCCCGGAGAAGTCACTGTCACAGGAATTGGAATCACAGAGATTGGTTCTCACTACCCTGAGAATATGGAAATGGTGGAGAGCGTTACATCCCTCCTGAGAATGGCTGGATTCGATGTACGTTCGTCAGACAACATTGAAGGAGTTGTCTGGACCAAGACTATCGTAAACTGCGGTATCAATCCGATAGGTGCGTTGACAGGCTTGACTAACGGGGAAATCTACAACGACCCACGCCTAAGGAAACTCGTAGTCAAACTCATTCGAGAAGCTGTTGACGTCGCTTTGGCGCTTAACATAGAACTGACTGCTGACGATCCAATCCGTTATGCACTTGGTACGGCCAAAGCCACCGGGGACAATATCAACTCAATGCTTCAAGATATTCGCCTATGCAAACAGACTGAAATCGATGCAATTACTGGAGAGGTAATCCGCCTGGCTCGAGAGCTTGGAATAGAAACACCCCTAAGTGACTCAGTCTATGCCCTTGTGAAGGCACTTGAATCCAAGCTCGTGAAGCTAGGCGCCGATAGCGGGCAACTAGCCTCTCTGTCTGCGGATGAAATCGAGAGGGCCATTAGTAGTGTCTGAACATGCTCTGGGCCATCTCATAGGACATCTGTGCTGATCGTTTGGCATTACCAATTATGGCATTCATGTGACCAGGCAACGCAATCTCGAATTCCAATTCAGTGATTCGCCGTAGAGATTCAACTAGCTGTCCAGGACTTCCAGTCGGGAAATCTACCCTTCCGAAACTCCCTCCAGAAAACATCGTATCGCCTGTGATGAGGATCCCCCTCTCTTCAATATGAAGACAAATGCTCCCAATCGAATGGCCCGGTGTGCTATACACCTTGAAGTCTACATCACCAAAACTCACAACGTCACCCTCCTCAAGCAGTCCTTCAACTTTCATCCGTGGAAGCTCAACACCAAAGGTGTTGGAGAGTGTCAGAAGCATATCGCCAGAGTTGATCATGTCCCCCTCAGTCTTGTGGAGATGGAGTGTCGGACTTCCGAGATGAATTATCGGGGCGACTCCTCCGATGTGGTCTATGTGACTATGCGTAAGAATGATGTCCGTGATTGATTGGAGAGAGGAACCGACCTTCTCAAGGTCTCTGTTCAAGTTTTCCGAATAGATGCCAGTGCCGGTGTCTATGAGAAGCTGCTTCTCCCCAGCGTCTATGTATATGATGTTGGAATCAAAGGACCTACTGACTAGGAAATACAGACCTGGGGCTATTTGTTGAAACAATGAATCACCTCAGATGCTCCATGAGCCTGTCTATCTCCTCTGTCGTATTGTAAAAGTGTGGCGACACCCTAAGCCTTCCGTTCCGCACTGAGCAATGTATCTTCTCCTTTGTGAGCTCCTTGTTTAGTTCTTCGGCATTCTTAGGCTTACATGACACAATAGGTGAGTTATGCTTCTTTCCAAAGTCGTAGTGGTCTATTCCTTCCTCTGAGAGCCTCTTCCTCAGATAGTCACCATTGTCCAAGGCCGCTTGCTCTCGCGTTTGGGCAGGCACTTCCATTATCGTTTTGAGTGACTCGAGCATTCCGACATAGCCTATGACGGAAGGGGAACCAATCTCAAACTTCTTTGCGTCCGGTAAGGGTTCTCTCTCGAAGTAGGTGTAATCCTCCATCTTCTCAACGCCCCACCAGCCTAGGAATCGCGGGATGAGATTGTCGATTAAACCGTCGTCCACGTAGACATAGCCAGCCCCAATCGGTCCGAGCAACCATTTCGCAGCATGTCCTGCGGCGAAGTCGACATTCTTTCTCTTGAAGTCGGTGTCTGCCCATCCAATGGCCTGTATGACATCCGCGACAAGATAGCCACCTACTTCATGGACAGCACGAGCGAGCTCGCCTAGGTCCACTCGGAAGCCAGAGCCGAATTGCACCTGGCTGACGGCAAGGACTCGAGTATTCTCATCAATGAGCTCCTTAAACGAATGAAGCGGCGCAGCTCCATTCTTCGATTTGGCAATCCTCAACTCTGCCCCGGTCAGCCTGCATATGTTCTGCCATGGTACGTAGTTTGCAGGGAACTCTAGGTCACAAAGTACAATGTTCGAGAGTTCCGGATACTCTATGCTGTGAGCAAAGGAGTTGATCCCTGTAGAGGTGTTCGGCTGGAGACCATACTGTTTCTCCTGGCCCCCTTGAAGCTTGGCTAACAGTCCTCGAACCTCTTTTAGAGTCTTGACTACTTCCTCTATGTCCCCTCTTACATTGATCCGGTCATCCAGAAAGCGAGTCATTGCATCAACACATGACCTGGGAGGGATACCAGTAGCCGCATTGTTCAGATACGTCATCGTCGAAAGTGTGGGGAAATTCTGTCGGATGTAATCGTGATCTATGGCCCCGGACATGGTTGACCCTCGAATTACCACCATCAGATAAAGGTCACTGCGGAGATTATCCCCCCAAGATTTAAGTCCGCTAAGATATCCCTAAATCCTCAGAGAGCGGTTGCCGATGCTTAGGAGGCTAAGGTCGCGATTTAGGCGAGTTAAGAAGGACAAGCCTGAAGAAGAAGAGCGTCCAGAAGTTGCTCCAGGCATTAGCGATGAGCATGCAGCCAAGGTAACAGCGTTGCCGCGGGAAACGACGCCACCCGAATTTGTCGCAACGGAGCCTGGCGAGCCATTTCGAGCACCACGTGAAACGCCTAGAGTTGGCAGGCGTGAACCGATGCCCGCAGGAACCCTCGTTGCGTCTTCTGCAGAACTAAGGATCGATGCTGAGGAAACCTCCAACATTGCGAAAGCTGCTCGAATACATCCTAGACGTGTGACTGAGGTAGTTCCCGGAGCAGACCTGCGGCGTGACGAGGAAGGACGCATTCGTATCAAGATTGTCTTCTACGGGCCGTCTCTCTCCGGCAAGACGACCGCATTAAGATGGCTGTTCGCCAACGTGCGAGCCTTGTCCAAAGGTAGGATTGTCGAGATATCTGACGAGCTTGGACGAACCACTTACTTCGACTTCATTCCAGTTTCTGCAGGCGAACGAATTGTCTTTGATGTCTTTACAGTTGCAGGACAGCGAAGACATGCTATACAACGCATCAACGTGCTCAGAGGTGTTGACGGCCTGATATTCATGGCTGACTCTGCACCTGAGATGATGAATGAGAACTTGGCCTCTGTTCAGGAGTTGCGCATCGCGTTGGGAACGGACAGAATGGCAACACTCCCAGTCATTGTGTCGCTCAACAAGAGAGACCTTCCCAATGCCATGCCCGTTGATCGTATGATTCAGATGCTGGATTTGGAAGGTTATCCGGTCTTTACGACCATCGCCACAGAGGGGAAGAACCTTCTCCGGATGATGCAGAGAATGCTTCGTGATGCTATCATATTCAAGATTGGCATATAGAGTGCAGAAGCAAGTGGTTCAGTCGCAGATAGCTGAGTCGTCCGGCCAATTATCCATCTGGACCTTCTAAGCTGCCCAAAGTAACAAGCTGTAGACCGAAAAGGTAATTTGGGGTTCCCAGAGTGCCGTAGGTTCGAGGCGGTTGTTTCACTTTCACAGCCCCGTGGTGTAGCGGTCAAGCATCAGCGGTTCTGGCCCGCTGGACCCAGGTTCGAGTCCTGGCGGGGCTACCATCTCTTCTCTCTCTACAGAAGCTGACTAACGATTGGTGAACATCACTATGGATGAGGACGAGAACATCAGGCTCGTGAGAAGCGGTTATGATAAGATTGCATCTCGCTACCATGCAGAGCGGGTAGCTTTCGATATATCTGTGATACTTCAGAGCTTCATAGAAACCGTTCGTCCAGGGGGTCATGTATTAGATGCAGGATGCGGCGCAGGCGTACCAGTTGCGAGAACACTTGTCGATAGCGGATTCCAAGTCACAGGTATTGACATTTCAGAGAGCATGCTCAAGCTAGCAAGAAGCCACGTTCCAGAAGCTGTCTTCGTGTTGCAGGATATGACCAAGCTCTCATTTGATGAAGGGGAGTTCGATGGGGCCATATCTGCATTCGCGCTCATTCATGTGCCACGAACCTTGCATAGTGAAGTGTTGCGTCACTTCTTTCGAGTGCTAAGATCAGGCGGGGTCTTGCTTGTTAGTCTAGGCTTGGATGAGTGGGAGGATGTCGATGGTTATTTCGGACATCCGATGTACTGGAGCCATCATGACAAAGAAACTTCTCACGGCCTCGTGACAGAGGCTGGGTTCAGAATTGTCTGGGATCGCGTCGTGGAAACACGTGGGGAGAAGCACTACTGGATACTCGCAATGAAGGACTGACCAACAGTCCACCGAGCACGAGTCGGCATCATTGCTTTCTTTTCCTCTCTTCTCTCCCAAGACGGCTTCTTGCTTGGTTTTCGTAGTTTTCACGTCGATTTTTCCTAATCAGGACTAAAAGACGAGTTTTTCGATTTTTCGATAAGTTCGTGCTTTTATGCTAGAAACTATAGATTTATAGGCCGAATATGCTTTCTTTGAGTTGGAGACGCAAGACCCGCGGATTCACGTTCGTTAACTTGAGTTTCCTGTTGCTTCAGTCTGCGTCCCTCCCGGCGGAGATCAACAGGTAGCGGGTCTTCTCCACCTCCTTCTCTCTGTCTGAGTTTCATGACAAGCTTCATATCATCACTAGGTCAGACTGATTGAGAG
>JBHLRV010000021.1:9943-12250 GCA_048882205.1 Candidatus Thorarchaeota archaeon
TAGCGGGTCTTCTCCACTTTTTTCAAGCAGACAACCACGAATCACTGTGTTTGCCGAATTCTGTTATCCTCTCGAATGCAGCGAAGATTCAGGACAAGCTTCTTATCATCGTTGACTCAGACTCTCAAACTGGTGACAAAGAGTGGAGCGCGTAGAGCTTGGCTGGGATGACTTCTGGGCGGAGGTCTTCCGTGTTAGGCACCGTGGGTCAATACCTGGTATCCAGCAATACGATGAACTGGTTGTAGATTTCTGCTCTGATGTCTTGGACCTCAAAGAGAGGAATTCTCTTCTGGATATTGCCTGTGGGGCAGGTGATCAGAGCATTCTCTTTGCCAAGCGTGGCATGAGCGTTTCTGCCTTTGACATTGCGGGCAGTCTGATTGAAGTTGCGAAGTCACGTGCAACTGAGTCCGGGCTGAAGATTGACTTCTTCACAGGAGACATGCGCAAGATCGACATTGACCGACGTTTTGAGGCCGCAGTGCTTCTTAGTCACAGTTTCGGCTTCTTTGACCACGAGGAGAATCAAGGGGTTCTGAAAGGTGCGTTTAAGGCACTCGCGAAGGGTGGTAGGCTTCTTCTAGACCTTATGAATCCCTACAATCTTCCGCGTTTTCAGAAGACTTGGATGAAGCTAGAGAATGACTTTCTGTTGAGTGAACCACACGTCATCGATGCCCCTGCAGGCGTCTTGAGAGGCCGACCTGCGACATTCATCGAAACAGAAGCAGGACGAATCGTCCTCATGAATGAAGACGCAATGAGGAACAACGACATCCGCATGTACACGGCACTTGAGATCAGAAACATGCTTGATGATGTCGGGTTCAAAAAGACCGAGCTGTATGGGCAGAACAAGCTACCAAGAATGCCGTACGCTGCGAATTCAGAGCGAATGGTAGTGGTTGCAAGCAAGTGAAACATCAATGTCACAAATCCCACTGGGAGGATTTGGCCCCTTCGAAGAAAACGGGGATGAAGTTGGCCACTTGGCATGTCCCTGACGAAATTCTTTTAAGATTCCTCAAGCGTGGTCGGCAAAGCCACCGAGAAGGCCTTCGGTGACTCCAACCGAGTTCTTTCGGAACTTTGACTTATGGAGTTGGGGTCAGACTATTCGCAAATAAGGTGAGAACTATTGGTCAAGATTAAGGATCCAGATGCCATCAAGAAACTCATCAAGTCAGACGATTATGAGCACAAGAGAATCATCTCCATCAGTGCCCACATCGACCACGGGAAGACAACGACGACGGACTATCTCATGCGCCGTGCAGGTCTGATGAGTGATGCCGCCGCTGGACAGGCATTGATGACCGACAGCGATGAGGAAGAGCAAGAGAGGGGAATCACGATCTTCACCTCTGTCGTGCTACTCAACTTCGACGTTGATGGCGAGGAATACCTCGTGCAGCTGTCCGATACACCTGGACACCTCTCATTCACTGGTGAGGTCTCCCGAGCCCTCCGTGCCAGCGATGGAGCTGTCATACTTGTCGACGCCCTTGAAGGAGTCATGACACAGACTGAAACAAACATCCGTCTTGCTGTGGGTGGAGAAGCATGCAAGCCCGTGCTATTTGTCAACAAAGTGGATAGGTTGATCAACGAGCTGAAGCTGCCACCAGCAAAGGTCTATGAGCGCATCGACATCATCATTGCCAAAGTGAATGAGCTGATCAAGAAGGTAGCTCCCAAGGAATATGCAAAGGATTGGAGGGTCAACTTCCAAGAGGGAAGTGTAGCCATTGGCAGCGCAAAGACTGGCTGGGCATTCACCATGAAGACCCTTGAGAAGCAGGGAATCAAGCCCACTGTTGTGTTCGAGAAGTACGGCGAGGGGGATGAGATGTGGCTAAGAGAGAATCTTCCCTTGGATGATGCTCTCCTCGAGATGATTGTATATCACCTTCCAAATCCAAAAGACGCTCAGAAGTACAAGATACCAAGGATATGGAAGGGTGACTTGGAAACTCCTGAAGGGAAATCCCTTCTGGAGTGTGATCGCAATGGACCACTTCTCGGTATGATTACTAAGATCTTCGTGGACCCGAAGAGCAAGAGACCAACTCTCATTGGACGGGTGTTCTCGGGTACGATCAAATCAGGTCAGGCCATCAGACTTGTTGGAATGAAGCAGAATGTCACAGTGAAAAGACTGGGCGTGCAAGAAATCACCGACATCCTTCCAATGGAAGAGGTTCCCGCCGGAAACCTGTTCTCTGTGTTCGGCTTCATATGTCCCTCTGGTGAGTCTTTCGTTGAGATTGACTCAGATATGCCAGCGTTCGAGGCCATTGAATA
>JBHLRV010000022.1:0-12225 GCA_048882205.1 Candidatus Thorarchaeota archaeon
CCACTTGTGTGGGTCGTTGAGAACAACCTCTATGCCATGGGGACTCCGATTACTCTTACTTGTCCCAGTCACAACATAGCGGACCGCGGAGAGGCCTATTGTACGCCTTCGGTGGTGGTAGATGGAAACAACGCCCTGGAGGTATATGAAGCGGCTGCAAAGGCTGTGAAAAGGGCCAGAGAAGGAGGAGGACCAAGCCTGATTGAGTGTAAGACGTACAGGATGAAGGGACACTCACGATTCGATCCTGCCAAGTACCGTCCTGAAGAAGAGGCCGAGTATTGGTTGGCCAGAGATGCAGTTGAGATAATCAAGAACATTGCACTGGAGAAGAAAGCTCTGACAGAGAAGCAGGCAGAGAAGATACGCAACACGCTCCAGAAGGAGGTCGATAAAGCTGCTGACTTCGCTATCAAATCAGAACTCCCCTCACCTGAGGAAACACTTGAGGATGTCTTCATGGAGGTGGTCTAGATGTCTGAAATCACGTATAGAGAGGCACTGAAACAGGGACTTCGAGAGGAGATGATTCGAGACGAGCGTGTCTTCATCATGGGAGAGGACGTCGGAAGGAACTGGGGAGGAGCCTTCAAGGTCACGAAAGGTCTGGCAGAGGAGTTCGGCGATGAAAGAGTAAGAGACACTCCTATCTCTGAGAACACGATAGCCGGTGCGGCGATAGGTGCAGCCATAACCGGTTTGCGACCTGTAGCTGAAATCATGTTTGGAGACCTCATCACGCTGGCCATGGATCAGGTCTGTAATCAAGCTGCTAAGATGCGGTATATGTTCGGAGGACAAACATCTGTACCCCTAGTCCTGAGATCAGTGTTCGGAGGAGGGAAGAACATTGCATCGCACCACTCTCAGAGTCTTGAAGCTTGGTTCATGCACACGCCCGGTCTCAAGATAGCCGTGCCTGCATTTGCCTATGATGTCAAAGGCCTCATCAAGACGGCGATTCGGGACCCGGATCCAGTAATGTTCTTCGAGCATAAGCTAGTCTATGAGAAGAAAGAAGAGGTGCCTGAAGAGGAGTACTTGATTCCATTAGGTGAGGCCAGAGTTCGACGCGAAGGCGCTGATGTCACAGTATGGGGCACATTCTTCATGTTGCACAAAGCTCTGGAGGTAGCTGACGAGCTAGAGAAGGAAGGGATTAGTGTTGAGGTTATCGACCCTCGAACTCTGGTTCCTCTTGACAAAAAGACACTCATTGATTCAGTCAAGAAGACAGGGCGGTTAGTACTTGTCACAGAGGAAACACGAACTGGCGCTACGACAGCTGAAGTGACAACTATTGTTCAAGAAGAGGCATTTGACTGGCTGGATGCTCCAATAAAGAGAGTCAATGCTCCGGATACCCCTGTGCCATTTAGCCCAACATTGGAAAGGTACTTCATACCGGACAACGAACGCATTGCAGAGGCCATCCGTGGAATCGTCTGAGAGGTGTAAGTAATGGTAACAATAATGATCATGCAACGCATGAGCGTGGCCATGGAGTATGGTGTGATACTCAAATGGCTCAAGAAGGAGGGCGACGCAGTCAAGAAAGGTGAGCCAGTAGTCGAGATCTTCGGAGAGAAGAACGAGTTCGAGCTTGAAGCTCCAGCGGATGGAATACTGCTCAAGACTCTCTGCGATGTCGATGATGAGATTCCTATTAGCGAACCAATCGCGATAATCGGAGAGAAAGGAGAAGATATCCCGGACGTGAAGCCTCGGAAGCTCGTCGACACTGTAGCCATTTCAGCCCCGTCTACGACAACGCATGTCACCCCACCTTCACAAGTAGCTTCCCCTTCAGCAATCTCAACCTCAGTGCTTCCGTCTGGCAGAATCAAGGCATCACCGAGAGCGAAAAAGCGTGCTGAGGAGCTTGGTGTGGACTTGTCAATGATAGTAGGGACTGGAAAGGATGGACGCATCGTTGAGAAAGATGTCGTTTCAGCCCAAGCTGCTCCCTCTTCAGTCGAGGATAGTCGCGAGGTGAGTGAAGTAAAGACATTGACACCTCTGAGAAGGACAATTGCCAGAAGAATGACTCAGAGCTCTCAACATCCTCACATCACAATGATCACCGAGATTGACATGACAGAGGTGGTCGCACTCAGAGAAGACATCAATGCACGCAATGCCAAGAAGCTCGGCTTCAGAGTTTCATTCAATGACATAATTGTGAAAGGGGTAGCCGACATCCTCGAGAGGTTTCCGAGGTTCAACGCGACCCTCATTGGAAATGAGCTTCATACATTCAAGGAAATCAACATAGGTGTGGCAATGGCAACAGAAGAGGGCCTCATTGTTCCTGCAGTCAAAGCTGCTAACAAGAAGTCAATCACGCAAATTGCCCAGGAGACCAAAGCGATGGGCAAGAAGGCCGAGAAGAATGAGCTCTCCCCAGAGGAGATGACAGGAAGCACGTTCACCGTGTCAAATCTTGGTCCTTTCAACGTGGACCTGTTTATACCTGTGATCAACCCACCTGAAACAGCAATCCTGGCGCTCGGTCAAATCAAAAAGAAACCTGTGATAGTGGACAATGAGGTCGCTGTAAGGTCCATGATGATGGCCAGTTGTGCCGTTGACCATCGGGTCCTAGATGGCGCTCCAGCCGGTCAGTTTCTACAGGCTCTGAAGGAATACCTTGAGAACCCATACTTCATGAAAGTCTAATCCTGCGCCGTCGGGAAACGACCATGCCATTGCAAAGGGTTATGAGATTCCAGAAAGAACTCTATCACAGAGGATCAGTGATGCTAGATTCGCGACAGTGTCCAAAATGTGGAGATACCAGAATAGCAGGACCGCATAGGGTAATGGGACAACACCACGTGAGAGTGGACCTTCCAGGTTTTCTTACAGCGACCCTTGAGGCCTACACGTGTGCGATGTGTGGATATACAGAGTTCTACGCTGACAGGTTGGGCCTTGAGAACATAAGAAAGGATGGCCGCTTCGCCGTTAGTCAACGTGAACCGAGATTCGCCTATTGTACTAGGTGCGGCGCCAAGATTCGACCCGGAGATAGCATATGCTATGAGTG
This sequence comes from Candidatus Thorarchaeota archaeon, assembly GCA_048882205.1. Lineage (GTDB taxonomy): Archaea > Asgardarchaeota > Thorarchaeia > Thorarchaeales > Thorarchaeaceae > SMTZ1-83. The sequence goes on from JBHLRV010000022.1 coordinate 3,050, forward strand.
CGGTTCCTCCCTAGATTAGTGGATTCGGAGAGAAACTACCTTTGTAGGGGCTTAAATGGGACCATCCGTGTCCAATACTGACGCAGCGTTCGCTTCTGCGTCATGCCTCGAAATACGACATCTGCTCTACGCCTCGGATCAACTCTGAGGCTGCCAGCTGGTGGCGGAAGGCAATTCTGTCACCAGCATTCCATACCCCAACTGATTCTAGCTCTTCAGCCCGAAAAGTCAAGACTTAAGGTACATGCCGCTTGTTGAGCAGGTACGTCAGCTTGCGTCTGATGGTGATGGTGTGAAATGTCTTGGCGTCTATTGGAAGGCCCGGATGTGGATATCTATCACAGTCTTGCAATAGAGGAAACACTCGCCAGAGTCTGCTCTCAGTCGGTAGACAAGACAAGCACATTGAGGCTGTGGAAGTCTGACCCCTCAGTGGTTATTGGCCGATTTCAATGCATCCACAAGGAAGCTGACATTCTTCACTGCGAAAAGGAGGGCATACCAATTGCGCGCAGGTTCACTGGCGGAGGTACAGTCTATCAGGACATGGGCAATCTCAACTTCACAATCTGTGCGGATCGCAGTGAGCCATATGTTCCAAAGAAGCTCCCAGAACTTTACAAGACTTTCGTGGGCGAGATTGCATATGAGCTACAGCGAATTGGAATACCGGCGCGATTCGACAGGCAAAGGTCATGCCTCCGAATCAAAGGGAGGAAGATATCAGGGACAGCCGGGTGGGTCAAGCGGGGAGTATCCTTCATTCACGGTACGTTGTTGATGGATGCAGACCTCTCGACTCTCAGGAAGTGCCTCAAAGTGCCTCCTAGTCAACCCCGATACCTGAGGAATGGTGGAAAGACACGGTGTATGGAGAGCAAACGTGACGAGGTCACAAACATCAGCTCCGAAGTCCCGGAGCCACCTTCCGAGGAGGAGCTTCGGGCTGCCATAGTTAGAAGCATCGAACAGATAACGGATGTCAAAGTGGTCCGCGGCCGCATGACCGAACAGGAAACTGACACTGCACATTCTTTATATCAGAGTCGCTACAGCCTGGCCGATTGGAACCTGGGGACGCGTGCCCCAGAGTAGACTTTGAGTTGACCAATATGGAAGAGGATGTAGAGAAGAAACTGAAGAGTTTCCAGAAGCACTTTGGTGCTCTCAACAGGGACATACCTGACACCAGAAACGCATTCACAGACCTACTGAAGACGGTGCATAAGGATGGAGCACTACCCGCCAAGTTCAAGGAGATAATGGCCATCGCAATCTCCATCATCACGCCTTGTGAGCCATGCATGGTCTACCATACGAAACAGGCTCTTGCTGCAGGGGCAACAAGAGATGAGATTATGGAAGCGGCAGCTGTCGCGATTGTGATGGGGGGAGGACCGGCAACAGCCCACGTGGCAACGGTTCAAGACGCGCTCGACAAGTGGGCGCCCCGTGAATAGGTCATTCGAAGTCACGAATGCACAGAAACTTCGCGTCTTCAAGAGTGCGATTGATGAACTGATGAGCTTCGTTCGATGCTATGTGGAGTACATCGCCAGGTCGAAGCATCATCTTTCCATCACCCACCTGGACCTCAAGCTCCCCACTCATTACGTAGACTCCATGTTCGTGCGGATGTTTGTCCAACGCAGTATGGCCACCTGGATTTACGATGTAGGTGCGCATCGCGAACTGTCTTGACGAGTTCTCTGGGTTGAGTAGTCGTCTTCTAAGGACACCAACGAACCCCGGCTGAATGTAGGGCTTGTACTCCTCTCTGGGGACATCCTTCGTGAGATACATTGTTCAGACACTCCCCTTCCACTGTCTACTCTAGGTCGGTGAAAAGTACTTTGATTGCCTTTTGGGTTTCCATAAGCTCAAAACCCTGCTCCCATTTGTCAATGGATATCCTGTGTGTTATGAGAGGACCGACGTCGATCTTCCGTGAACCCATAAGACGCAGTGTCGTGATCCATGAAGATGGCAATGTTCCCCATGTGCCTGTCATTGTGAGTTCTTTCTCTATTATATGATCCAAATCTATTTCCATCGACCGTCCCCTGACTCCAACAAGTGAAACGTGACCAGCCACTTTCACAAAGTCAAGAGCCTGATTGCAGGCCGCGCAAGCTCCGGACGCCTCAATAACAACGTCAGCCCCAAGACCGTCAGTATGTTTGCGGATCACTTCTGTCGCGTTTCCCTTGGACTCGATGTCGATTGTTAGGTCGGCCCCCACCTCTTCAGCAACCTCCAGACGCCCTTTGTCCGAAGTCACACCAGTCACTATGACTTTTCCCGCACCCATGGCTTTTGCAACTTGGACAGCCAATAGACCCATTGTTCCAGGTCCCTGAACAACAACAGTATCACCAGGGCAGATTGGTGTTGTTTCAGCTACAGCGTGCACAGCGCATGCGGTCGGCTCAGCAAGGGCGGCTTCCTCAAGAGATACTCCCTTGGGCACCTTGTGAATGATGTATTCTGGTACGGTCAGATACTTGGCAAACGCTCCATTGGCGAGTGAAACTCCAAGAATTCGTCTGTCTGGAGCCGTACATCGGTTCATATGCCCAGTCTTGCATTGATAGCACCTGCCACAGTAGGCAGTTGCTGGCGAAACCACTTTGTCACCGACCTGAACACCCTGAACATCAGAGCCAATCTCCTTCACTGTTCCCGAGTATTCGTGGCCGAGGATAACTGGAGGTGTGTAGAAGGAACTGTCATGTTTGATGTGGACGTCACTTCCGCAGATGCCGGCGGCAGCTACCTCCACCAAGACTTCATTTCTGGCGGGGAGAGGTGAATCAACCTCTCTAATCTCAAGATTACCAGCGCCTCGGGCAGTCTTCATGAGTCCTCTCATGGTCGCAGACCTCTGGCGCGTCTACTCTGGAGGACTATAGAATCTTGTGGCACGGGCGTTTGTGCTAAACTACGTCAAGAATCAGTTGTGTTGTTGCATCGTTCAAGTGCAACAAAGAAGCCAGAGGTTTCGTCACCCTCGTCCACAGAATGGACCCTGAAGTTAGTGCCATGCTCGTTCCTCATTTTGTTTGCCACGTGTGCGCCAATGAACTTCTTCCTCACATCTGAGAGTCTTCCCTTCCAGAGGAAGATGCTCTTGGTAGTGTCGTCAACGATGCAGTAGACGCTGTGAGTTTCTAGATTGTCCTTAGACAAATCAACCTCTATCAGGGTACCGTCATCCTGCATCTCAAATCCATTGGCCATAGGGAGCTACCCCACACAATCCGTCTACTAATGTGATACGTCAGATGAACTCAGACACTCTCGAAATGAGCCTTAACAGTCCCGCCGCAGTAGTTGCATCTGGCCTCTAGCGGGCCAGTCCAGTCAATGTCTTCATGACTAAGGGATGCTCCACAAGAGGGACATCTCTCTGGCAGCCTTACAGTCTTGATCTCGGTGCCGTCGCTCCTTCTTTGTCCACGATAACGGTCAGGAATGGCAAATGAAGGCGCCTCCATGGTGAAACCCGAGGCCATGGCCTGAGATGCTCTACAGGCACCTCTCGAAACGACGATTATCATAATGCACACGAAGATAGGTCCGAGAATGAAGAACAGAGTGAACACGCCAAATACTTCCCAGAAGATGCCGAAGATATTATCGAAGATTCCGAACTGCAATTGATTTCCCTCAGTGCGCCTAAGCTCGGGGTACGTCCTGAGATGTAGGCTTATTATCTTTTTTTGAACGGTCAAAGTCGATTTTGACTGAGGTGGAGCATCCCGGACTAACCTGCCACTTCTTCTTCTGCATCTAGGGTAAAGGCTGTGGACATGAACCTAAACGCGAAAGACAGCGCGCCCAGGCCAAACACTATGCCTGCAACGGTGGGAAAGATTCCGTCAAACTGTGTAAGACCCAGATAAACCAGCAAGAGGCCGATACCACCTCCAACACCCAGATGGAGCAGTCCGCTGAACATGGTCATGGCTCTGAATGCTAGTTTTCGAGGGAACTTCAATGAGATGACTCTTCCAGATGCGCCATCCAACATTGCGTCGTATTTGCGAATTGAGAAGTCATACTTGATGTGCCAGACAGGAACATGGACTAGGAAAACGGCAGGGATATTGAGATCCGTCCTCATATTCGAAACGAAGTCAACCTCTTTCAGTGCCTCGTTTCGCAGCAGAGATTCCATACTACGCTTGGCAGATTCTATGGCTGTACTCCTCTCAGTATTCGATGGGACCAGGTCCCCGGCAACCTCCTTGATGAGATCCTTGTCAAAGAACTCCTTCCTCTTTGTTGGAATTATGTACGATGCAAGTGCCTTTGGCATATCTCTACTGGCAGGAACAAAGACATCCTTCTCCAGCTCGATGTGTCCACTCTCATCAACACTCTTCCAGTTTACACGACCAAACCGTCCCTTCCTATCGAAATCAGGCTTTGATTGTATGCCTGTATAGTCGGCCTTCGCTTCCACCTCTACGACCCAGAACGGATAGTAGACTAGCTTGCTCTTCACAATCTTCGACTTTGTCTCCAGATCCTTTGGCACTCCTAGCTGCTTCGATGCCCAGGTCAACATCTTTGCCCAAGCGTTCTCTAGACTGTACTGGAGACGCATCACATAGCTCTCCTTCAAGATCTCTCCCGTCTTGACTTGTACAGTCGTGCTGCAATATGGGCAAACGATAGTACTACTATCTCTTGGCACTTCCAGGGGACCATCACAGTTTGGACAGTTAATAGTGCTCATCTGAACCTCTCCTCCAGTCCCCTTATCGAGCTAGCTATCGAGAACCTCTTTTCTCGCTCCTTGGCGTCTGCAGTCATCTGTATCTCATATTTCAGAACATTGCCCATGACCTTGTAGGCTGCAAAGAATAGGATTGCCCCAATCGCAACCATGCCGATTGGTATCAGAGCCGCATCCCCGTCAGACGAACCACCAGCAAGGATTGCGTACGTGATGTAGGGAGTACCTTGAAAGAGCAAGGCAGAACCGAGCAACATCAGCACACTGACAAACCAGTTCTTGAAACGGTACCTCTTTGTTACGGGAAGTTCTCCTAACACAACCTTGCCTGTCGCACCTGAAGCAGCAACGCGAAACGTCCCACCTCGATGCTCGTATCTTACCAGCCAGTATGGTGCATGTACATATGTACAGTCGCTGGGAGTCATTTCTAGCCTATAGTCCAGGAGCTTCGTCACTTTCTCGTTCAGGTCACCTCGGTCCCGCTCAGACTTCTGGTATTTTGCTCGGACAGGAGCATCCCCTTCGCCAATCTCCGAGTTCAATATGGGAGCCTCATCTGTAAGTCTGATGTCAAATGACTGAGTTTCAGAATCCTCTAGTGATTCGATGAGCTCTTGAATCCCGAATGTGGTAGCGTGTCGTCTTGCCAGCACCCATTCCGTGACCTGTCTCGAATCCCGCTCCTCGACCTTCTCCCAGCGCTTTGAATTGCCGCCACCTCTCTGTTGTGCGCCAAAATGGTAAGTATCGCTTTGCGCTTTCACTCTAAAAGTCGGAATCCATTGTAGTCTTGGTTCCCCAATCTCGATTTCCCGAATGAATCTGGTTCCAACAGACTTTGAAGCTGCAAAGCGAATCCATTCGGATACGACTGTCTTCACCTCTTCTGGTGAGAGTTTGTTTGTCAGTAGAAGGTGTTCTTTCATCTCTCCTCCGTCAACGATGAAGGTGTGTCCGCAGTACGGACAAGTGCTGATTACATCATCAGCGCCCAAAGGGTATGGCGCGTTGCATTTCTCACAGCGGTACTGTACGAGTCCTTGTGAATCGTCCTGAGTTACCATTCGAACTCAAATCCGATGACTTGACCTGAAACCCTCCATCCTAGTCCATGTTGCGGAGGTCTCTTCTCCCCACGCAGAGCTGACAGACATCGGGATTCCGAGACTGACATGAGCGGGTTTCGGCGTTCTACAGTCCCTTCGGAACCTATAAAAGATTGACCTTTAACAGCGGTCGCCAGCAACCTCACTGGAGGTCGAAAGAAACAATGAAGATTCCCGCAAGCATCCTAAAGAGACTCTATGTCAAGAATAGCCTTGCAAATCTGGATGACGGCTTCAGCTTCAAGATCAAGAACTCGCTGTCGAATGGTACAGCAACCAGCATGGAACCTGTGAAAGTCGACGGCAAAGAGTACCCCCTGGAGGGCATAGTGATTAGGTCTCAGGATGGAGAGGTAAAGGCAGCCGAGGTTAATGAGTCCAATGCATTCATCATTAAGGTTGGAATCGAGGTAGAGATTCATGTGAAGGCGGATCCACTTCCGGAAGGTCCACATACTATTGGCATCAGTTTTGAGACTAAAGAGATCGGCGAGATTACCTTTGAAGTAGATGACGAGATTTGAGGGGAACTGCAGAGGACTAGACGCCTCCTGCGTCAACCAAGGTCACAACATCCTGGTCTGGGACCATTGACTGGTTTCAGTAATATCACTGAGAAGAACATGAGGTTCATTAGGATGGGTGGAGAACACAGTAGGAGCTGTAGCACTCTGCCCTCTCTCATATCGGTCATTGAAGTTCACATACGTCGGATGTAAGCGAACCCATACTCACCCACAATAGTTTTCAATAGAACTGCCCAATTCGAAACGGGTGGAAGGTAGTGTATGTGAAGATTAGGCAGGATGGGGCTTTAGGCATAGGTAGAGCGAATGAAGGGGACGCTGAGATCACTCTGGGGTACGGAGAAGCACACATGATTGCTGCGGCCCTCGAGAAGCTTGCCCAGACAGCCCGAAGCTACAATCAGGTATATCATAAGACAACTGACGTAGGCGCTGGTAACAAGATTGAGTTTGCACGAGCAGAAGATGGAACGATATCTATTGCCGGAGACAGGCAGTCATACTTCTGTACGGAAGCTGAGATTAGGTCGCTTGCTGAGAAGCTGAAACACCTCCCTCCAGTGGAAGTTGCCCCGGCTTCAGACTACGTGCAGAAGATAACACCGGCTCAGGGGTACAGCATGGTAGTCACAAACGGCGGTCAGTCGATTCAGCTAAAGTTGAGTGAAGCAGCGCTAGTCAAGACTGCGGTTCAAAGCAGCATCGATAGTAGATACTTCGACGATGAGCTTGTGATTGGCGATAGGTCGCTGAAAGTTCAAAGAAGCAGCGACCTCAAGTGGCAATTGAGCGATGATTCAACCACCGTGAAGTTCACAGCGTACGAAGTCGAGGCGCTCATTGCAGGACTACACATTGGAATCCTTGATGTCATCATGGATATGGTCAAATCAATGGGTACAGATGACCTTGCAGACATTCGCGTGAAGAGTCAAGTGCAACGGATAGAACAGGAGGCAACCAAGCTCCTCAAGGATCACAAAAGAGGGAAGAGTGTAGTCAGGGAACTCACAAAGGGCGCCAGGAAGATACTGGGAACGGGCGAAGACGCGGATGCACGAACTGTCCGGTTCATTGAACTTTGCAGATTCATTCAGACCAAGTTAGAGCCTGCGTTTCACGGGCAGCTCCTGGATCTCCTGTCACATACCTTCACTAGTGGGAAGAGATAGCCGCGAAGACTCAGAAACCCGATTCGCGCTCCAGAACAGCAGTGGACCATGGATATCTCTCGAGCACTCTCTGCATGAGTTTCCGAACCTTGCGCTCCTCAGAAGTACCGTCATATGCAAGTAAAACCACAAGGCCTCCTCGCGTTCTCTTGAACTTCTGATACATCGTCTTGGTTGTGTTTATCGAATCACAGACCACCATTACATCAGCCTGAGGAATATCAAGGTCACGTTCTCCAACTGGTGACATGACTAAGACCCGTGCCTCTTCGTTCTCTCTGAACTCTTTCAGTACCTGTCCCTTGTCGCTAGTCTGTCCGGTAACAACAAGAACTCGGAGTCCCGCCTTCTCAAGGACATTGGAGATTTGAGCGACCATCTCAAGATATGACGTTAGGACTAGTGTCTTTCTGTGGTCAAGTACTATCTTGAGCACTCGTGTGATCTTTGCAGGCACTTTGACCAACGATTCTCTCAGTTGGCTGACATTGAAATACCGCTTTATGAAGTCAGTGTGAAACATCCTTAGGAACTGTTTTGAGGGCATAGCAAAGACGTACTTCCGTAGCATCAGCAATCCTGAATAGCGTCCCTTCAACTCTTCAGTCACGGGTAGCCGCTCAAGAAGGAGATGCACACGCCGAGCGTCACTCTCAACAAGGTCGAGATTGTCACTCTCTGCCAACTCTGCCATTATCTCAGAGCGAGTGTTGAGAATCAACTCGTCCAATACTGTGGAGATGGACCTCAGCTTAGGGTCGACAACGGTTTCAACTGTGAGGAAGGTGGGCTCAAGGTAGTCTTCAACATCAGTGTCGTAGAGGTCCTCCATTGAGATGACCTCGGCATTCGGTATGTGATGTTTCAGCGTGTTCAACTCCTGGCGAATCTCAAGTTGCTCCTTTGTGAAGACAGCATGATCGTCACGCAGGGTTCCACTCATTCCGATCAACCATTTGTCAGCGAGAAGCGTGAGGATAGTCTGCCATGGGAAGACCAGAGTAGACTTTCCCCCGGTTCTCCGAATCAATGTGTCGACCTCGTTGATGAGAAGTGCATCATATGATTCGAATAGACTCACATCCTTCTTCGCTAGACTTGCAAGCACCTGAGGAGTTGCCACAACGACTCGCTTATTCTTCAGAACTGTTGGTCTTCTTAGAGATGGTACCCTTGACGATAGCTCACCAAGTTCATCTTCCAAGCCCCCGTATTCACTTCTGAGGTAGTCGACGGTTTCTGCAAGAGATGATGATGAATGGACGAGGATGAGGAACTTGAGGTCTGTGAACCTTTCTGCCACAAGTTGGTGCGTAATGAATCGCTTTCCCAAGCCGCAGTCAAGCTCAAGGAGCAGATTTGTGTCTTTCAGCTCACTGAGTCTGTCTAGTATGTAATCTTGATACCCCCTGGGAGTGTATCGCGGCTTTCTATCCGACATCTGTATAGCTCGTCCTTGGCAGTGGATAAGAACCCACCACTTTCTCATCGTTGACGTCGTTCTTTGGGCGTCTTATAACGTTTGACACACAAACACTGGCTCTCGCGTCATGGAACAGGTGTAGTCAGACTAGCTTGGTTGTTCTTCGGAAGTTGCTTCTTCGCTGTCTTCCTCAGCAGTCGT
>JBHLRV010000023.1:0-12156 GCA_048882205.1 Candidatus Thorarchaeota archaeon
CGATAGGAGTAATAGGTTTCCATTCATCACCAGGAGCTATCCAGGCGTATCCGATTTCTTCCTCCCCGACTCGAACCCTAGCCCAGTCATATTCGGATAGATTCTCCAAGGACATTGGGAATAGAATATTCTCCTCTTTGTAGGCCATGTCCTCAATTGCAGCAAGCACTTCACTGAGGTTTGATTCATCCGCCCTATTGAGCATATCACGAATCTCATCTTGTTTCGCCCACATCACCGTGGACGGACCTGTTATCTCTGCCTTCTCAAGCAATGGGAATAGCTGATTCTGAAGACGTGTGTAGTGAATTGTTATCTTCTTCAGTTCCTCTAGTGACATCTCATCATCAGGATTCTTCTTGAGTAGTTCAACCAATCTCCGAGCTTCCTTGTTTTCACTCGTGTATGTGTGAACTGGATGTCCTGGGATAGTTCCAGGTTTCTGCTGAACATCTAGTGATTCCTTGAAGACCTGAACATGCAGATCACACAATGCTGTCACCTGCTGAGCTGTGAGTTCACCCGAAGAAATGAGTGACTGCTCCATTTCTGCGATTTCTGTTGCACTTACGTCACCAAGAATCTCCTTGAACCGTGCTTGCAGGTCCTCCAGATCTTGCCCTTCATGCAGTCCCAAAACAAGATTCTTCAGACTTTCCTGTCTTCTCTCAAGTTCCTCCTGCCATTCGCCTTTTTCCTTGTCTTCCACATCAATTGCCACGGTTTCACTGGCGTTCTCTGATATCGATTCTGCGAGTAAGACGAAAAGTCGGTTCAAAGGAACCTTTGACATCTTGGAAACATCAGTTAGAGTCGCGCGTCTGCCAATGGTCTTCTGCAGGATGGGGTTCTGCAATCGTTTCAGTTTCGGTGAAATCTCAACCGGAGTATCAAACAAGAACGGATACTGTTTGGCCAAATCTAGAATCTTGGTTGATGCTGCAAGTGTCGTTGTCATTTGGAAACCTCGAATGCCGTCCTAATGGACGATTATCAATAAAGTCTACGGTTGCAACAGACAGGGTTTCGAGAGCTTCGAGACAGTCCATACCACGATCAACAGTCCAGTGAGTCGACAACATACCAACTAATCAAGACAATCTGCCATTGTTCTTCATCATTTTGCAATATGTCAGACATCCAATGTCTCTTTGTTCTTCTAATACAGTATCATAGTTGTACACGTTCTTAGAAGGCTAGGTGTCCAATTCGATACTCGCAAGCACCCATTGGGCCACACTCTGTGCTGCTTGGTTCCTTTCAGATTCCGGGACAGCCTCAATATCGAACACATTCGTGTACTTCTTATAATGAGACAATGCATCGAATTGAACTAACCTATCTTCAGGAAGCAGATTCTCTAGAATCCTTCCCCAACACCGCATGAAACATCCATCGATCAGTATCACTTTGTCTGCTGCTGTGACCCAATTATCAAATCCTGAACCAGGGACCGTAAGTACTTCACCATGACATGCATGTCGAAACCGGTCATTCTTAGATACTACCATGTTCGCGGCTATTCGAGCAATTTCCCCTCGGATACATGCTCCTGCACAGGATAGAATGGGTGTCTTCTTCTCTGTCATATATTGAGCACCAGTGCTCTCTCCAACGGGACATCGCTTTCTAGTTCCTGTAACCGTCAGAGTAAAATCTGCATTCGGTTCTCTCATAACCAAATTCACCCTTTACATGTTCTCAGATTGAACTGATTAATGGCTAGGTCGAATTTGTTATAGTACCGAACTTTAGATAGATACGCCTCATTTTGCACAGGAGAGGAACCCAACACTCTGTGATTTTATTTAAACACACGTTTAATGTAAGGCTTGATGCAGTGGTCAGCTTATTAGGCTTTCTAACAGGTAATTCCCCTTTTCTTCGGTAAACTCGCCGGAAGCCCTCCAGATTATTTCGCCTTCTGGTTTCACAAGGAAAAGATGAACATCACGCTCGTTAGGTATTGCCAGCTCGTTTTTGAAGGACTCTTTGTCGATGTACAATGTGATTGTCCTCCGCCGTGTTTCTTCTGAAGGAATACCTGCACGCATTCCCCGGTCAAGCATGGTTCTATACAGCCAGTTCATCCTTCGTATAGTGGGAAGCTCATAGTAGTCAATGTCCGGATATCTCTCAACCAGACTCTCTAAGAACGGCACCCAGCTGTCGACTACTGATTGGTGCCATCTTTGGAAGGCTACAATGAGCACATTGAAGTCTGCAACAAGCTCTTTGGGCAGATGGATCTCATCTCCTAACAGATTGCTGCCAGATACCTTTGGGAAGCGCATGCTATTTCTAGGCCCCATCTGAAAGTCGGTGTTGGTAAACTATAGTTAAGTGCATACAAATAAGTCTTTGGTCTGGGGAATACTCGTCGGAACCCCTTGATGTCTGCAGTTTCTTGACTCGAGGAGACGTTCTCAATGATTCATCAAGAACGCGTTAAGCATCTGAACCAAAACGAGATCCAGCCTGGAAGATTCGTTCTATACTGGATGCAGTCATCTCAGAGAACAGAGTATAACCATGCGCTCGAGTACTCGATTCAGACTGCAAACAAACTGGGTTGCCCTCTTCTGGTCTATTTTGGACTAACACCAAGCTATCCTGAGGCCAATGAGAGGAGCTATATGTTCATGTTTCAAGGGCTCATCGAGGTAGAGAAGTATCTCAAAGAACGAGGCATCCCTCTGCTTGTTCGCGCCGAAGAGCCATATCAAGGAGCCAAAGAACTATCTCGTGACTCAGTACTAATAGTTGTGGACAGAGATTACCAGAAGATGCAAAGAGAATGGCGTGAGAGAGTTTCGGCGAGTGTGAGATGTCCGGTTATTCAGGTGGAAACGAACGTTGTGGTTCCAATAGAAGTGGCATCAGGAAAGGAGGAATACTCTGCAGCAACTCTAAGGCCTAAGATTGGGAAGAATCTCGAACGTTTTCTAACCCCAATCCCCGAGAATCAAATCGAGAACTACTCGCGAGGTTGGGAGTTCGATTCAATAGACCTGACTAATCCCACGAAACTCGTCGAAACGATCGGGATTGATAGGAGCGTTGGACCAGCGCCGGATTTCCACGGAGGCACTAACAAAGCCAGGCAATTACTTGATGACTTCATCAAGAAGAAACTGGATGAATTCCACAAGTCAAGAAATGACCCGTCCAAAGACTGTCTGTCGAACCTGAGCCCGTATCTTCATTTCGGGCAGATCTCACCTCTCTTCATTGCTCTGCAGGTCCACAGGAATGACCACTTGGGTGTCGAGTCTTTCTTGGAGGAACTAATCGTACGTCGAGAGCTGAGTATGAACTTTGTCTACTTCAACCAATACTATGACTCCATAGATTGCCTACCTGCGTGGGCGCGGACAACTTTGGAGGAACACTCTAGTGATCCTCGCGAATACCTGTATAGTCTGCAAGAGTATGAATCTGCTGAAACGCATGATTCGTATTGGAATGCAGCCCAGACTGAAATGGTTAGGACGGGAAAGATGCATGGCTACATGAGGATGTACTGGGGAAAGAAGATTCTTGAGTGGAGCCACACACCTGAGATGGCCTATGAAATTGCACTCTACCTTAACAACAAGTATGAGCTTGATGGTCGCGACCCTAACGGTTATGCTGGAGTAGCCTGGTGTTTTGGGAAGCACGATCGTGCCTGGGGAGAACGGCCCATCTTCGGGAAAGTCCGCTATATGAGCGCAAGAGGGCTGGAGAGGAAGTTCGATATTGAGGAGTACGTCCGAAAGATTGGTCTGTAGCCAATCCTCTCATAGTGCATCTTCTTCGCTCTTCACTCTTCCACTGGTTTCATTCAGACACAATTCTAGGACAATCCTTTCCTGATCAAGACGATCGCAATCTTCTAACTGATATGAAATGATGTTTACGCTCAATCCGATGAATCCAACAGTTTTTAGACGTGAAACTACCATTGGTTTATCGATGTTACACTTGGAGGCAGAGATGTGTCAGAAGACGACAGTATCTACAAGAGAATCGAGCTTGTTGGAGTGAGCACGAAGAGTTGGGAGGACGCTGTGAACAGTGTGGTCGCAAAGGCGGCCGCAACTCTTCGTGACCTACGAATAGCAGAAGTCGACCAGCTCGACGTGAAGATTGAGGATGGCAAGGTTGCAGCCTACCGAGCCAGAGTGAAACTAAGTTTCAAGTATGAGAAGGAGTAGAGTGCGGAGTTTCTCCCCTTTCTCCTTTCCCCTTCTTTTTCACCGACTCCCCTTTCCAGGATTCTGTAACAGGATCGCCTCTAGTGCGTCTGATTACCTCAATGGTGGACTCATTTTCTAGTGCATTTATATCACCGCTTGCTTCCTCACCTGGGGAGGTCGAGGTATGCCACGTGCGCTACCATTGATTCTAGTATCGATATTCATAACCAGCATGTTCATCATTCCTACAGCAATAGTTGGAGTAGAGAGCTATGCTTCAAAGCAATCCCTAGCTGTCCCTGCGCAGATTCTGCATGACGCCAGGGTCGCAATCTACAACGAGGACAATCTCACTGCTCCAGCCATATCAGCTGCAGAAAACCTGACGAACAATCTCGATGAGATTACGGCCCTGCTTGAAGGGGCCGGTCATTCTGTTGAGTTGCTTACGTCTGATGACATTCTCAATCATGAACTGATAACGGCCGACTATGATGTCTTCATAATAGTCAACAATATCCCTAGACCGAGCATATCCAAGCTAGTGAAGGAGTTCTGGCTTGGGGGTGGAGGGCTCATGAGTTTTAACGGAGCTCTGAGTTATCTTTGGTTCGAAGGGATCCTAAATCCAGCAATGACTACAGATCCGTATGTGACTAACTGGCTGTATTTGCCTGGTGACAACATGAATGTCACCTCACGTCATTCAACAATGAAAGACTATCATGTCAATGACACAGTGTCTGAGAGAGTTGAGAACTGGGCAACGACTTCGACAGCCATCATTGACAGCTTGGACATCGGTTCTGCTGTCACTGTACTGCTGGCCAACAAGACAGAACCATTTCTTGTCCAAGGATTTGCAGTGGAAAACACACAGCGAGGGGGACGCATCGTTCATCTTCCGGGTGACGGTTCTTCCATTCCTATTGACTTTGAGAGCATAATTGTTGATTCGGTTGAGTGGCTTGTCCCGAGACCAAAGGGTCGGATTGTATATGATTTGGCGCACTCGCCACGATTGGCAGTTGATGCTTGGGATGGTTTGGCAACTGTATACAGTTCGGTAGAAAGCTATACCGAGTTCAGAACAGCGGCTGTAAACCACTCCTACACCTTTGACAAGCTATATCCATCCCCCACCGGCAACTTGACAGCATCACGTCTCGCCAAATACGATGTCCTAGTCCTTGTCTGGCCTGATGTGAACTACACCAATGCCGAGTATGTTGCCGTCGAGGACTGGGTCAGCGGTGGAGGGAGCATTCTGGTTCTAGGTGATAGGGCTGGGCTGTTGGGCCCCGGACCCGGAAACGTATACATCAACATGATGCTTCAGAACTTCGACATGAGCCTTGGAACCACTGATGTCCTTGACTTTGCGGTGGTCAGTCCAGAAACGCATTTTACACTTGAGGAGTGTACTACGTTATACATCGGACTTCGTAACTACCTCAGTGTGATTGGAGATGCTGTGACCATCTGGAGTGATGCCGGCAATGCTGTTGTTGCAGGTCAGGAGTTTGGACAAGGTCGAGCTATACTCTCTGCAGACATGAACATCTTTGTCAATGGTCAGATTTCTGAGGAAGACAATCTCCGTTTTTCCCTCAATGTCTTAAACTGGCTCACGGCCAGTGACGCAAAGATCCTTGCGTATACCGATTTGAGAAGAAACTGGGGCTACGGAGACGCTGTAAGTCTGGCATTGAATGATCTCGGACGCTCATATCAGCTATTCATAACAAGCGACTATGTGGATGACTTCATCGACTCCCAGTCATGGGATCTTGTCATCATAAACGCAGTCAACTACGCGCTACCCAATACAGTGCTGGACGAGATCTATTCCTACGTGGATGGCGGTGGAAAGCTGATCATGTCGTACTTTGACATGGATGACGCAAGTACGCATCCCCTTTGGTCGAAGCTGGGTGTAGAGTACAATGCAACTCTCTCGGGAGAACCTGACATGTATGTCTGGGATGCGACTCATCCAATCTTCACTGAGCCAAATGACCACGGTGGGGCCAACTACTCAGCAGGCATCTTCTTCGGCGATGATGGAGACATTGTGACTGTCTTGGACGGCTTCACAGCACTGGCTGGAAGTACACCTACGGTACAGGTTGGCAAAGCATGTATCACCCTGAGCAATACTAGACAGACACTGTACAACAGCTACCTGATTGACACAAGTACCGGCGATGATGATGACTCAACCTATAGTGATGCAGTAGAGCTCTGGCAGAACGAGATCGTTTTCATGACGACTCCTTCGGACGGCCAGCCTTTCCCAATTGATCCGACGACACTGCTAATCATCGGCGGCGCAGCTGTGGCAATCATAGTGATTCTGGCTCTGGCCATGAGGCGCCGTCCTGTAGGAAAACCCAAACCGAAGCCGAAGAAGAAGTCAAAGAAGAAATGACCAGTCTTGGGAAGTCCTTCGGAGGGCTTCCTTCCCCTCTCTCTTCTAGCACGATAGCGGGTGTGTTCCACAGAAGGACATCATCTGCCTAAAGTAGTCGCTCAGCAATCCATTGCTTGAGTAGTTCCCCAGCTGGAATTGTCTTCATCCATTCTGGACTAAGATAGAACCCTTCGTGCCGAACTGTCGGACATTCCTCCAATGAGTTGGGTCGATTCTCTGTCAGGTCCTGTGCGTACAGGTTCAGGGGGTAGTTATATCTCATGGAAAGTTCTTGCATTTGGCTCTCCGCCAGATTCGATAGAATAACACCCGACAATACCGCCTGACTCATGAAAATCTCATAACGACTATCTTGATTGTAGATTGGTTGGAATGAGGATTCCTGGTAGATTCGGAAGAAAGTGTTTCGCCACGCTCGGAGTATTCCCAGGTTCGGGTCTAGAATGAGCAAACCGGCATTGAAGTATGGACGAATCTCTATGTCCTCTATTTGAGTCCTCATGGGAAAGATACGGTCCTCTGAAACCCCGCAATAATCATAGATGAGTGACCAGAACGCATCTAGTGGCTCATTGAATCTCAGGCCCAGTAGCTTGTGATGAACTGGTCTATATCCGAGGCTCTTGCTCTTCTGAAGTAGAAACTCTCTAGGTTCCTGCAGAACAAGTGTGTTTGGTGCTAGCCATGCAAGCAAGTTCGAGTGGTGTCTAGCTCTTGACTCAGCGAGAGCGGCGGCTTCAACATGGCCTGTGAACGCAAACTTCGGTACTTCATGGCTGTGCTCAAAAGGGATGATGGTGACTTCAAGCCAATCCAGCTTCTGTCTAGCGGCGCTGGACAGTGGTTCTTCATGACAAGGCATGAAGCACCAGATTGGAGTCTGGTGCAGAGCGCCTCCGAAGCTACGCACACTCTCTGCGAAGAGTACTGCATTCGTTTCCGATGATCTTGAAGGATAGACTATAGTTGCTATGGTCAACTGTTGCATATCTTTCTCCGCTTCAGTGGAAGCCATATTCGCATCTCTCCAAGTCCCACTTCACAAAGTCTTGCCAATCGACCAGGCTTCTCCAATGATTGGGCCAAGAGCTCTGTAGTTGTCTCCAGGCCGTGTGAAGATGATTGGGTCGAGCTTCCCTGGGTCAAGAATACCATCAGTCATGAATCGTTCTTCCGTGTAGACATGCTTGACCTCTCCAACTGTCAAGACAGTTTTGGGTAGGTCTATGAATTCAAAGACCGTACACTCAGCATTTACAGGACATTCGCGAATCATAGGAGCGTTCTCCAATTTCCCAAAGAACACATCGAAGAGAGCTGACTTGTCAACCTTCCTTCCAGAGTTCAGTCCGCAGTAGTCTGTCTTCCGAATCAAATCTGTCGATGGGAAGTTTACACTGAATGTGCGATTCTCTTTGATGCCTTCCAGAGTGTACTTGCTCTTTCCCAAGGCCATCGCCCACAAGTTCGGCAACCCATTGATACGGTTGAACCATGCAACAGTAACGAAGTTGGGACTAGCGTTCACCATTGACCCGACTAGAACGATAGGTTTAGGGAAAGGGGCGATGTTGGAAGTGATTTCTATCTTGGACATTGTCGATAGCACGCTCACAGCTCGGTGGCCATTTCGAAGATTGAACAAAGAGGATTTAGAATCCTCTCTCTACGCAATTATGACGGTGAATGACCATGTCGTCCCCTGTAACGTTTCAATGCCTCAATCCCAAGTCTTCCAAAAGCCTTGTCTATGTTCTCCCTGGGAATCTTGAGCATTGAAGGCCGTCCGTGGCAACATTGATCCCTGCTTCTTGTTTCGAACAGCTCTGTAAGGAGGTTTCTGATATCCTTCCTGCTGAGCTTCTGACCGGCCCTATATGCTGCGTGGCATGCGGTGATCTTCAAAGCCTCATCCATGAACTGCTCGATTGCTTCAATGTCGCCTATCTCCCCCATCCTATCAACAAGATTCCTGAGCTCTTCCTCCTTTGCTCGATGTCCGAATACCTCGGGCACAGACGAAATGAGCACTTCATTGCCGCCGAACCCCTCAACTGCTAATCCGAGTTGCTCGAGCTTGTCACTTCTCTCAAGGACCTTCTCTGAATCTCCGAGGTCGAGGGTGAGTACGATGGGCTGAAGCAATTCCTGAATGGGTAGCGTCCCTTCAATGAAGCCTTCACGCAGCTTCTCGTATAGTATTCTCTCGTGAGCGGCATGTTGATCAACAATTACGAGTCCATCCTCAGTTTCAAGAAGGATATAGAGATCGTGAATCTGGCCCACTATCTTGAAGAGACCCTTGAGTGCCTCCATATCTTCCTCGTCGACGCCTGCTGAAAGATAGGCCAGATCTGTTTCCTCTATGAATGCCTCCTTCACAGCGGTTTCTACATCCTGTGCAATATCCCTCTGAGCTATAGTAGGCACTTGATGGTCTGAGACAGTGACCTCCGTGAAGTCGCCTATCTGCATGAGCTTCTCGTCCGGTTCGGATTGTAGTGCTCTGCGCACTATGTCTGTAACAGCCATAGCGACAGTTTCCAAGTCGAGGATTCGTACCTCTCTCTTTGTTGGATGAACATTGGCATCCACTTCAGCCGTAGCAACTGTGATGTCTATTGCACAAATGGGAAACTGGCCCTTCATCAGAAGAGTAGAGTATGCACTTTCGACGGCTTGACTCAATCGTTGGCTTTGAATCGGGCGGCGAAGTACTGAGAAGTACTGCCGGCTCCTGTTCCCCCTTGAAACAGGCGGTCGCAATATGAACCCTTTTAGAGAGAGCCCACCTTTCGAGTATGCAATCTCCACAAGCTTCTTTGCGACCTGTCCACCCCAGAGTAAGACGATTCGATCTAAAGGAGTCTGGCCGGGGGGGCAATCTATCTGGGTCACCCCGTCTCTAATGAGTCGAAAACCTACATCACATCTGACTGCAGCATGTCTCAACACCACATCAGTGATTCGCTGTGCTTCTCTTTTCGAAGTGCCAAGGTGCTTTCTTCGAGCGGGAACATGCTTGAACAGATTCGCCACTTCGACTCTAGTTCCTTCTGGCCTCGTGGCATGATTCATCCAGACTCCTTCACCAATTCTAGAAACTAACACTGTTCCCATGTTTTGTCCTCGGGCTTGAGTGACTATTCTCAGGTCTGCAACTGCTGCAACGCTAGCGAGGGCTTCTCCCCTGAATCCGTACGTTCGAATGTTGTCAATGTCCTCCTTCTTCTCTATCTTGCTGGTCGAGTAGCGAAGGAGACAGATTGGACAATCCTCCTTTAGAATACCGGCGCCGTTGTCCGAAACCAGAATCCTGTCAATACCTCCTCTAACAATCTCAACCTCGATTTCAGTGGCTTCTGCATCCAGGGAGTTCTCGATAAGCTCTTTGACCACGGATGATGGATTCTCAATTACCTCTCCAGCCGATATGAGAGATGCAAGATCCTCGCTTAGGACGCGAATTCTCCCCATGGAGCCACCTCAGGTCCCCAGTGCAGAGTACTCTATTATCCCACCGACGATGGTCATTTCTACTTCAATGTCCTTGATGGTTTCCGGGGGAACACTCATTATGTCATCTGACAACACGACGAAATCTGCTCTTTTTCCGACAGCCAGACTACCAACAGTTCTCTCGATGAACGAGGAGTATGCGCTCTCAAGAGTGTAACAACGCAGAGCCTCTTCGACAGTAAGAGTGACTCTGGGGTTGGGGTGCGTTGTAGCAGCCCAGATTCCATAGAGTGGCCCGTACGGCATGCCATCAGATCCAAAGCAGAGTCTTGCCCCATTGTCGAGAGCGACTCTGAACATGTTCATGCCTCTGACTCGTTCTTCGTCAAACCTGTCCTCATAGAGTCCTCCTTCAAGCTGCCACTTGGCAACGAAATTCGGCTGCATTGACAGTATCAGTCCTAGTCCGACGGCTCTACGAATCTGCCACTCGTTGATTAGCTCGGCGTGTTCAATCCTATGTCTTTGGTCTCTAATCTTTGCCCTCATGCTTTCGGATAATCCCTCGAAAGTTTCTATCACCATTTCAATAGCAGCATCTCCGATAGCGTGAGTCACCGTCTGAATGTCGTTGTTCACAGCCTTCTTGATAATCCTGGAATACTTGTTCTTATCAACCAAAAGCATTCCCGTGTTAGACTTCTGGCCTTCGTAAGGCTTCGACACTGCTGCAGTGGCCGCACCGATTGATCCGTCGGTGAATATCTTTACGCCACCTATCTTCACAAGGGGACTACCCATACCTGAGGTGAGTCCGAGCTTTATCAGGTGATTCATCTGTTCCACAGGTGGATTGATGACCATGCGAACTGACAGGTTGTTCTCCTGCTCAACATCACGTACATGCTTTAACATACCTGCCGCGGCATTGTCTACTACTGCCGTTATGCCTAGTTCGTTTGCTATTCGGTTTCCCGCTACGATTCCCTCGCGGACTGCCTCTGCGCTGGGTCTTAACTTGTCATATACACCCTCAACGTCTTTCAGCACACCCGTAGGAGCGCCGCTCTTGGTCTTCATTACTCCTTCTAGCTCAAGTGGTATTCCAAGTCTCTCGAAGCCGAACGAGTTCACTGAAACCAGATGTCCATCAATCCTTGTAGCAAAGATTGGGTGTTTCTTACTGACCTTGTCCAGGTCTCTGGCATTGATATAGCGCTTCTCTGGCCACTGGCTCTCATCCCACCCATAGGAAAGAACCCATTCACCAGTCTTGTAGTCGGTTAGAGCTTCATTGAGAATCTCCAGTGCGTCTTCGAGTGACTCGGCAGAATGGAGCTTGATGTGGCTCGATCGGATTCCATCGCCTGTGAGATGAGTGTGAGCGTCAACAAACCCGGGTACGACTGTCTTCCCTCCGAGGTCTAAAACCCGCGTCGCGTTCGGAACCAAGTGAAACAGTTGTTCGTCATCCCCCATGGCTAGAATCTTGTAGCTCTTTACAGCTAGCGCTGTGACACGCGGGTTCTGTGGGTCCATGGTAATGATGTTCCCGTTGAAGACGACAAGATCTGCTTCCAGCTCCATCACGAAACACGCACCTCTGAAGTTGAGAGGTCTAATTGCATATATGCATGCCTCTTCATAACATGCCTCTTAGTCATACTTGGTGTGGTATCAGATTACTGTTTACTGTTTCTATTTCTTAGGTACCTTCTCCCAATCTGCGAGGAATCTCTCAATACCGATATCGGTTAACGGATGATTCACCATCTTCTCAAGCACGGCAGGCGGGATTGTTGCTATGTCAGCTCCCAACAGAGCGGCCTCATATACATGAATGGGGTGTCTAATGCTCGCGACGATGATTTCGGTATCAAACGCGTAATTCGTGTAGATCTGTACTATGCTCTCAATCAGCTCCATCCCGGTGTGGCCGATATCATCAAGTCTCCCGATGAATGGAGAAACAAAAGTCGCTCCTGCCTTTGCAGCCAAGATTGCCTGGTTGGCACTGAAGCAGAGTGTGACATTTGTCTTAATTCCCTCGTCAGCGCAGATCTTTGTGGCCCTGAGACCCTC
>JBHLRV010000024.1:0-11553 GCA_048882205.1 Candidatus Thorarchaeota archaeon
GGCCTTTTCTGGAAGTGCTTGAAGCAGACTATAACCGTGATGTGGAGTCCTATCAAGAGCAAGAAGAATCCGGTCCTTCACCCAATCCTTTGAAACCTTCAAGCTATATGCACGCTCACGTATAGCTGTCGATGGATTCCTACTTATTATCTCCCTTTAACGTATCCTTTCAGGTGATATGACAATGAAATGCGAATCGTGTGGAATGACCATGACCAAGGCCGAGGAGTTTGGGGGTCATGATACAAGCAACAAACATTGTGTATACTGCTCAGATGCCGAAGGGAATCTCAAGCCGAGGAATGAAGTCCGTGAGGGCATGATTCAATTCTGGATGAGCCGTGAGAACATTGATAGAAAGACGGCAGAAGAGAAGACTGACTCATACATGAGTGAGCAGCCGGCATGGAGGGCATAGACCATCTCTGACTAGTGGAAGCAGTCTGGCCTATCTGTCTGTCATCTGCTTCCGCTTGTCCATTATCTTGCCAGAGCTCTGCGATACTTAGTCGTATGCCGCAGAAAGTAGGACTTACCCAGAATCAATCCCGCTATTTGCTCTCCTCGCTTGAATGACTTGTATCAGTGCAACACTGATAGCTAAAACACCAAGTCCAACCCAATCCAAGAGGTCGGGCATCTCCCCCAAGAACACAATTGAGAGCACAACAATCTGCGGAAGCATCGTACTGTTGATTACACTGATGTCCACTGCCCGGAGTGTCTGCATTGCCCTATTCCATATTATGAATGCAAAGGCAGTGTTCACAATGCTCAGCCAAAGAACGTACACAATCGAAATGGGAGTGAGAGAGATGAGCCCTTCGAGTGTGACGCCAGTCACAAGGAGGAAACTGGCACCTATTGCCATGCTGACGCCGGTCACAATTATCGGGGGAGTTGCCCGTTTCCGGTTTATAGCTCTGCCCATTATCGAAGACAGTGCGTTAAAGAGGACTCCAATGAGGACCACGGTCAGTCCAATGATCTCGGTGAAGTCAAGATCAATGGGATAGAAGTAGATCATAGCTCCAATCACAACGAGTAGCACAAGCAGACTCTGTACTCTTGTGGGCATCTCTTTCAAAGTCAGAATCCCAAGCACCAAAACGATGATAGGTGTTAGATTAAGCAGCATCGAAACAGTGATGGCAGGCAGTAGGTCCAAGCCTATGAACTGAGCTCCTTGAGTGACCGCCACGAACACAACGCCGTACATTGCCATTGTCAACCACCATGATCTGTCTTGGTTTCTGGTGAATGTTCGGTGTTCTTTCTTCCATACGATAGCACCTACTAGAATGACTGCGGCTACCATGTATCTTAGTCCTGCAAACGTGATTGGGCGAATGTCCTCCAACCCGAACTTGATGATGACCCATGATGATGCCCAAAGCACTGTGACGAAGAGAGCCTCACCTACTGCCCTATAGTGCCTTTCGGCCGTTGTTTCCTGTTCAACGCTTCTGGAATCGAGATCAGACTCCGAGGACATCTGGCAAGCTTCACCTGCTTCTTCCGAATGATTAAAGATGAATTACTTTGATGCCGTCGTAAGACGGGTGCTTATAATGGTGATACAGTGCACGATTGAGGTCGGAGCTGAGGACTATTACTCATGTGATCTGACCCGGCAGATTCCTGTTCGCGTCACGCTGGTGACCATCAATCAGGACACCGGTTTTGGCATCGCTGAGTCTTTAGATGGGGATGAGGCATCGATTCAGGCCTATGTCAAGGGGCTTGAAGATTCGCCGAGCATTCGCAAGGTGGACATCATACACAAGTCTTCTGATGCGTATTGGACGCGAGTAGTCCATCAACTTGACAGGGATTCCATACACGAAACAATCCTGCAAAGTGGGTGCATGACTCGTCTTCCAATAGTAATCGAACAAGGACTACAGTATCATATTGTGCTGGCTCCGTCCCAGAGTACCCTGAGCGACCTGATTCGAACGCTCAGAGAGCGTTTCCCACACGTAAGCATAAGGAAACTGAGGTCAAAACCAACTGCATCATTTCAAATCCTGCTTACGGAGAAACAGCAAGAGGCTTTCCTCCTAGCCTATCGGTCTGGCTATTATGAGATGCCACGCAAGTCACGCATTGAAGAGTTATGCAAGAAGCTAGGCATCAAACGTGTTGCGATGCAGGAAAGACTCCGACGTGCTGAAATGAGAATCCTGTCGGACTTCGCAGAAACTCTGCCTTGAATGTTTCAGAATATGCCTTTCTTGTAGCATTTGAGTCAGTGAAGGTCAAGTCAGGACAAGTTCGTATAGCTCGACATCTGCCCCCCAGAAGTGTTGCCTCAGGTGGCCGCACTTCACAAAGCCCAGTTTCTTGTACAGTGATACTGCCTCCTTGAGGACAGGAACCGTGTCTAGCCACACCTTGAAGGCGTCATTACTCTTGGCGTATTGAATCACTGTGTTGGTCAGAGCAGTACCAATGCCTTGTCTTCTATGATCCTTCTCAATTGCCATGTGGGTGAGAAGACATGCCCCATGCTCCAAAATACAGCCTACTACGCCGACAATCTCGTCATCATCCACCGCAACAAAATAGGTTTCACGTCCCAACCAAGTCTTCATCTCTTCAGGAGAAGGCTGCCTCGATATCCTCAATTCATCCGGGAATTCTTCTGTGTACTCGTTCCAGACATCTTTGTAGAGTCGGGAAATCTGCTCTGCGTCAGTGGACTTAGCCTGCCTAATCGACATGGGGTCACTCACAGTCAGCCTCATCTCATCCTCGGCCAATCAACCTTTTGGCATGTGTGATGACATTGTCAACAGTGAAACCGTATTTTTCAAAGATCACTCCATATGGCGCCGATGAACCGAATCTATCAACGGACATTATCGCTCCGTTGTTTCCCACCCATCGCTCCCATCCTTGTGATATACCTGCTTCAACTGCAAGACGCGCAGTAATGGTTGGTGGAAGGACTGAGTCACGGTAGTCCTTGTCCTGGGCTAGGAAGAGTTCCCAGCTCGGAAAAGAAACCAGTCTTACACCAACTCCATTTTGAGCGAGTTTCTTACCGGCTTTCACTATCAGATTGACCTCTGAGCCGGTTCCCATCAAGATGATGTCAGGGTCTCCTTTCCCTAGGTCGGCCAACACATAGGCACCCTTTGCTAGTCCCTTTGAAGAACCGTACTCCTTACGACTAAGGATGGGAATCTTCTGACGACTCAAGGTCAGCAGTGTTGGCCCCTCAGAGCGAGCGATTGCAACTCTCCAAGCCTCAACAACCTCATTCGCATCGCATGGTCGGATTACGACAAGATCAGGAATCGCGCGTAACGAAACCAACTGTTCTACCGGTTGATGGGTCGGTCCATCCTCTCCGAGGCCGACACTGTCGTGAGTGAACACCCATATGCTACGATGTTGCGATAGGGCTGAGATGCGGATTGCAGGTCTCATGTAGTCAGAGAAGATCAGGAATGTGGCTCCAAAAGGTACGACTCCGCCATGGGCGGCTAGGCCATTGACGATTCCACCCATTATGTGTTCACGCACTCCAAAGAAGAAGTTGCGTCCTTCAGGTGCATCCTTCTGAAACGCGACGCTGTCTTTAATCCAAGTCTTGGTCGAACCAGTGAGGTCTGCAGAACCACCCATCAGTTCCGGCAATCGTGGAGCAAGCGCGTTTATGACATCACCTGAAGGATTTCTCGTGGCAATCCCTGACTCATCCGCATCATATGAGGGAAGGTCTGCATCCCAGTCTGCTGGAAGTTCGCCCTGAATGCGACGTGTCAGCTCATCAGCAAGGTCTGGATGTCCTTTCCGATAGCCTTCCAATCTATTCTGCCAGTCAGATTCGAGCTTCTCACCTTTAGAAACGGCCTTCCGGAAGAATTCCAGGACGTCCTCTGGGACATAGAACATTGGCTCTAGGGGCCAACCAAGCTTCTTCTTGGCCCCTTCCAGCTCTTCCATCCCCGGTGGCTCTCCATGCGCCTTGGCTGAGTCCTGTCTTGTGGGAAGGCCATAGCCGATGTGCGTACGACAGAGGATTATCGACGGGCGTGGGTCCTCCTTTGCTTTCTTGATGGCCTCATCTATCGCGTCTACATCATTACCATCAGGAACACTCTGAACGTGCCAGCCGAGTGCCTCAAAGCGAGCTCCTCTATCTTCGGTGAATGTAATATCGGTGCTTCCATCGATCGAAATCCGGTTGTCGTCGTAAAGGAGCACCAGCTTCCCTAGTTGGAAGTGTCCTGCCAATGAAGCAGCCTCATAGGATATCCCCTCCATGAGATCCCCGTCGGTCACAATCGCATAGGTGTAGTGGTCGACTATGTCGTGATTCGGACGGTTGAACACTGCCGCCAAGTGTTTTTCCGCAATCGCCATACCGACCGAGTTTCCGAGTCCTTGACCAAGTGGACCGGTGGTTACCTCGACCCCTGGTGTGCAGAAACACTCTGGATGACCTGGGGTAAGGCTTTTCCACTGACGGAAGTTCACTATCTCTTCCATCGACAAATCATACCCGGTGAGGTAGAGCAGTGAATAGAGTAACATTGAACCATGACCCCCGGATAGAACAAAGCGATCACGATCAGGCCATTCTGGATTGCGTGGGTTGAAGCGAAGGTGTCTTGTCCAAAGTGCGTAAGCCATGGCGGCGGCGCCCATTGGCATACCGGGATGACCAGAGTTTGCTGTTTGGACAGCATCAGCAGACAAGAATCTAATAGTATTGATAGCTCGTGTTTCAAGATCTGATTGGGGGGACATGCTGGAAATCCTCCTCAGGAACATTCCGTATACGAGATAGTGACTAGGGTCAAAGCCCTACAAGGAAGATTTGGTTGCTACGCTTGTCGTCATTCTTACCCCTATACAACTTTTGTCGTTGTGCGATAGTGGCTAGGAACACACTAATGGTAGTACTCCGGCGGACAAATCACATGGTTGGCATTGCTCGAAGTAGTCACTCCTCGCCCACGAAAGTCCCTGGTGGATACATCTCAAGGAACTCGTTTCTCAGGATGTCCATTGCTATGAAATCATGGAATTCGCCCTGCATGTAGACAGCTTTCCTGAACAGACCACATCTCTTGAAACCAACCTTCTCATACGCACGTTGTCCTCTTTCGTTGAACGATGCAGTGTACAGATAGATGCTGTTTAGTCCAAAGACATGGAACCCAATCCACAGCATTACTCTAATGGCATCTGTTCCGTACCCCTTTCCGAAGTTCTCAGGATTGTGAATCGCGATTCCAAACTCTGCCCTTTGGCTTGCCCTGTTTATGTCGAATAGACTCACTGTCCCCAAGAACTCACCACTCTTCTTGTCTTCAATGGCTAGGGTCATTGTTCCATCCTTCCAAGGGTCGGACTTCGTGGCTCCCTCTAGCCACTCCCTCTCCGTGTTTTCGGACATTGGCACTGCGCTGGCTAGAAAACGGCGCATCTCGAACGTGTTCCAGCCTTTCATGATGTTGCTAAGATCTGACATCTCCATGGCGCGCAGCTTCACCTTTTCACCGTAGTACATACGCATGCGAAGAAGGCATTGCGGTTATGAATGCTGCCATCCTTCTTCGCCCAGATGATATCAGGACAACTTGGAGCGATTGAATCCGTTTCCTAATCAAGTGTGGAAGTGCGATTTATCGGACCAATGTTTTTGGAAGACACTCGAACGGAAACAGGCCGGGCCTTGGCCCACAATAGGAGCAGGCCAAATCCCATAATAAACAGCCAAGTCTCTACTAGAGTTTCAGCTCTGCCTCGCTCTTCCAGAGTCCGTGAATGTTGCAATATGAAGTGGCCATCAGGGTCCCTGACTTCTCCGTCTTGAAGACAAATACTGCAATTGGTTCACTGTATATCGTGCTCGAATCAGCTCCTTGGGCCGACTCGCCATGGTGGTCAAATGTTGTGTACCCGATCTCAATTGGGAACTTCTCTCCATCCGGAAGCAGGAAGAGGTCGGCCCACTTTATGTGGTGTGCAGTCGTGTTTGGATGCGCAATCTCCTTGCCAACTATCACCTTCACATGGACACGCCCTTCCTCGATCTTCTTGATCTCAATCGTGGGCACATGCTTCTCGCTCTTCCAATCGGCAGTCTGTATCCATTTCTTAGACATTCTCATTCCTCCCTCTAAACAGTAGGATATTCTGGTCTTCGTTTCAGTGACATAAAACAGTTCGCCTATGTGCGGTAACCTTGGCCCAATCTCCCGATGCTCTGAATCATATCTATATATGGGTTCAATAGTATACTAGACCTCGATGGGTGCTTGCAATGGAGTACTTCATCCCTAGAACATCAAACACCACAGTATATGTGGCGTTTCTAGCAGTATTGACCGCACTGACCACAATTGCTACAATGGTGATCGCAATCCCATTTCCAACCAGCACGGGATTCCTGAATTTCGGAGACACCCTTGTAATGTTGAGCGGTCTTCTTCTCGGTCCGCTTGGTGGCTTCATTGCTGGAGGTGTCGGCTCTGCGATGGGCGATGTGTTTTTGGGCTATCTCCATTTTGCACCAATAACCCTCGTTGTCAAAGGGTGTGAGGGACTGGCGGTAGGTCTATTCAGTCGCCGTGCTATGAAAGCAACACGTTTAACGCAGTGGGACATTGCCGGAATTCTTGTCGCCTCGTTCATAATGCTGACCGGCTATTTCCTGGCGGAGATTCCTCTTGTCGGCCTGGAAGCCGCGATGGCAGAGCTTCTATTCCTCAATGTGTTTCAAGTCGCGGCTGGTTCGATAGTAACGATTCTGGTTGGTCCAGTCGTGAGGAATTTTGTTCGTGATTACCTCCGCGAGGCTGACGAAACTGTGTTTGGAATCTCGGAACATGAAGTGTAGTCCAGGTACGTGGAGCGACGCTGACAAAATGCCGAGTCACACTCTGGAAACTGAGCCGACAATCAGTGTGCTTTTAAAGCC
Organism: Candidatus Thorarchaeota archaeon; assembly: GCA_048882205.1. GTDB lineage: Archaea > Asgardarchaeota > Thorarchaeia > Thorarchaeales > Thorarchaeaceae > SMTZ1-83. The sequence goes on from JBHLRV010000024.1 coordinate 6,944, forward strand.
GAGGCCCATCGGGGATGTCGGACCCATGGCCGTGCCCGACGCCGACTCATGACTGGGAGTTCGTGATATGACTGATAGACAAAAACTCAAGATAGAGGGGAAACGGCTGAATGAGATCAATGACTTCCTTCTCCGGGAAGACAACCCTCTGGTCACTGGTCTTATTGAGGTAATTGAGAAGTATGGTGGTGTTGATGAGATCAATAGGAAGGCCATCGAGGCTCGCAAGCTTGAGAACCTTATGGCAATGCTGGAAAAGAAGAACTCGTCATATGTAGCCGACCTGCAATGGTTGCAGAATCAGCGAGACACAGATGCTTTCGTCAGTATTCCTGAGTACCGTCGCAAGGTCTTAGGAAACAAAGCTGACAGCATGGACTTTGATGAGAGTTTTGCAGTCACTCTGGAAATCAGTGCGTGCCAGTACTTCCCCTGGGTGATTGAGGAGGCCAAACATTCAATCAAGAATCAGGAGCTAGTGCCCGGGCGCTTCATACGAGTGCGAAACATGCAAGAACAGAGTGATGACGACGACGTCATTGCCTTTGCGGCAGCTATGCAAATAGTAGACTCGTCCTATGTCGAAACCCTTGATACTAAAGGAACCTTTCCAGGGCCCGATGGCGCACCGGCCAACATTCACCTTGGGGGTCCCGATACAATCACTGGATACTTTGGTGGAGTCGGAATGCCCAACGACTTCGCCTTGAAATGGGCAGATGAGTACCTACACTACTTCACAAAGTACGGGGTCAAACAGGTGCTGAACATCAATCCCGGCAGCGTGCTTGTTGGCTACATGATGCACAAGTTGGGCATTGACATGGAGTTCAAGATCAGCGTCTTCATGGGCAACGACAATCCCTATGCATGTCTGTGGACTCTGATGACTGCGAAGATGTTCAGCAGAGAGGACGGCACCTCACCTCTCATAGGGTTCAACCTATCCAATAGCGTAAACAACGAAACCATAGAGATGGCCGCATACTCAAGGGAGAACTTTGGCTTCGAAGACGTTGTCAGGATTGAACACCACATCACTGAAACCTACAAGAGTATCGTCCGTCAGCCCTATGATCGTCTAGATGAATTACTCGAGCTTGCCGACCACGTCAAGAACATCAGCGCCAAACATGAAGGTGGAACTCCGGACGTAGATGGGAAACGAGAGCATCCTAGTGACATTCTCGACTACTTCAGACAGAAGTCCGAGGTCATCGACGCCGGCGATATGCCTCATCTATTGAGGAACTACCTCGATAAGCATGACGCAGTGAACAGGACTGCCCGAGCACTGACAGAGAATGGTCTTTCCTTCATAGCAGCACAGAAGCTGCACAAGTTGTAGTGAATACTTCCATGGAACAAATGAAGTCTGAGGAACGACACCTACCTACATCCAAGGTCGAATCTGCTCGTCGTATATGCTTTCGAGGCGGTCCTTGTGACTCTGTTCCTCCTTGGCTAGGGTCTCAAATACAACTCTGTGGTCTGCGTTTGTAGTTAGTTCTGAGAGGGAAGTATAGAAGTCGCGCGCTCCCTCCTCACGCTTTATCGCCACTATCAGAATGTCTTGAGAGCTTGATCCTGGCTCCAGCGGAACGTCGATGAGATACCGGGAGAGATCATGACTCTCAAACTCTTCAATTGTAGCACAGGTAAAGGTTTCACATACGCCCTTTCCGATGGCACTTTCAAGTTTCTCTTTATGCCCAGCCTCTTGCAGCGCTAGTTCCTTTAGCAGTTGCGCCGATGAAGGCAGCTCCGCATGCTCGGCCGCTTCCATATAGAAATCGTATGCCTCTTCTTCCTTCTGGATCGCAATTGAGATTAGTTTCTCGAAAGAGTCTTGTACACTGGTCACTGGCTATCCCCAAGCTGGGTGTTATGTGCAGTCGTTTTAAGCATGATGATTGTACCGACTCAAATGACTCTAGGCGTAAGACAGAAGTGGTAGCGTTCCCATCTAGCACTGACTTCCGAAAGAGGTGAAGCGAAATTGCGACTTTGGAGCAACGACTTCACGGAAGGGCAACCGATACCTGATCAGTGCGCCTACGGAAATGAGAATGTCAGTCCACACCTAGCTTGGGATGATGTTCCGAATGGAACTCGGAGCTTTGCCCTGACCTGCAATGATCCTGATGCCCCTAGAAAGGACTGGATTCACTGGCTTGTTCATGGGATTCCTTCCGAAGTCCGAGAGATAGCATCGGGTGCGCCAGTTCCAGGTATAGAGGTGGAGAATGACTTTGGGATGCCGGGGTGGGGTGGACCCGCACCACCCTCGGGAACGCATCGATATTTCTTCACACTGTACGCTCTCAGTGTTCCCACTCTTGAAGGTGCAAAGAAGAAGAACTTCAAGAAACTGTGTGAAAAGTACATGATTGACTCAGCCCAGACCATGTGCGTCTACTCGAAGAAATGAAATCAGCCCTACCCAAAAGCCTCCGAGCTATAGAGGTTCTGCCCTAGCTCACTTCCTACGGGGAAGAATCTCTCTCATGTCTGATGGGAGATACTTGTGTAATGCCTTCGGAATAACGACACTACCGTCTTCCTTCTGGCAGTTCTCCAAGATTGCCACGAGGTTCCGAGGGTTAGCCATCATTGTACTATTGAGTGTATGGAGGTAGTCCTTCTCAGTACCTCCCTTCTTGATTCTGTACTTAATATCTAGACCAGTGGCCTGATAGGCAGTGCAGTTGCTACAGGAGCCGCCCTCGCGATACGTGCTCTGCCCAGGCATCCAAAACTCTAGGTCGTACCTCTTGGCGGCCACTGTTCCCATGTCCCCGGTACACACATTGACTATACGATAGGGTAGTTTGAGGGCTTGCACGAACTCCTCCTCATTCTGGATTAGCTCCTCAAGACTGTTCCACGAGTCATCAGGGTGACTAAAGACAAACTGTTCCACCTTGCTGAACTGGTGAACCCTGAAAATGCCCTTTGTGTCCTTTCCATGAGTGCCAGCCTCCTTCCTGAAACACGCACTGACTCCTGCAAACTTGATAGGTAGGTCGCCAGGCTCGAAGATATCTCCCATATACATTGCCGCAATTGGATGCTCAGACGTCGCAATCAAGTAGAGGTCCTCCCCCTCTATCTTGTACATCACGTCTTGAAAGTCAGCAAGATCTGTGACACCCTCATAGGGTGCCCGTCTCATCATGAACGGCGGATAGATGGGCGTGTACTCCTTGGCCAACAGCATGTCAAGGGCCATTCGCTGCATCGCGAGATCTAGAAGCACCAGTTCATTCTTGAGATAGTAGAATCTGGAGCCCGCAATCTTGGCCGCTCGAGGGATGTCAGCTACATCCAGATGTTCAAGGAGGTCAACATGACTCTGTATTTGAAAGTCAAACTGGGGTTTTCTTCCCCACTCTCTCATCGTCTGGTTGTCTTCGTCACTCTCTCCATAGGGTACACTCTCATGAAGGATGTTTGGGATACTCATCTGGATTAGTCTGAGCTCTTCCTCAAGTCGTCCAGTTTCATCTTCTGTGGTCTTGATTTCCCGGTTCACTCGGTTGGCTTCCTTTGTTAGAGCTGTGGTATCCTTGCCGGCCTTCTTCAGCTTGCCAATCTCTCTTGAAACCCGATTCCTCTCCGTTCTCAAGCCCTGGATCTCGCGCTTGAGTTCTCTGACCTTAGAGTCCAATGAGAGGAGCTTGTCCAACGCCTTCAACTTGGCGTCATCTCTACGTTTCCTCAAGTCGTTTCGAATCAGCTCCGTATTCTCACGAATGAACTTGATGTGTAGCATCGGAGTTTCACCTGTTAGTCAGCTGATGTTTACAGGGACGACTATGGCTGCTTATTAGACTCTTCGTTGGACTTGAAACAGTCATAGCTCGGCTGAGGGACATAGCTGGTTGATTGCACACTCCCGACACCGGGGATTTCTTGCGATGCATGTACGTCGGCCATGGGCGCCAATGAGTCGTGCATATTCATACCACTGCCTGGGAGGAAGGAGCTTCATCAAGTCCTTCTCGGTCTTATTCCGATTCTTCTCCTCCTTCGTAAACTCCAATCTTTTCGTGACTCGCATAACGTGAGTGTCTACCACGACACCTTCGTTGATGCCGAACATGACCGAAAGGACCACATTCGCTGTCTTTCTGCTGACTCCGGGGAACTCAACTAGCTCTCTGAGAGTCTTGGGAATTTGACCAGAGAATCGCTCCACAATCATCAATGCAGTGCCGTGAATGTAAGCCGCCTTTCGGTTGTAGGTGCCACACGGACGAATCAACTCGATCAGCTCTTTGATTTCCGCTCTCATCATCGACTCTGGATCTGGGTATCTTCTGAAGAGCTCGGGTGTTATCGTATTCACGCATGCATCAGCAGTATGCGCTGATAGGATAGTTGCAATTAGCATCTCAAACGGATTTCGATGGTTTAGGTATGTTGCAGGAGCATCAGGGTATTCGATGTCAAGTAGTCTGACTACTTCTTGGATTCTCTTCTCTTCTGCCACTGATTCTCCTCCTCGTAGAGCAGCATAGGATTCGTGGACTACGTTCGCGTGCAGATACAAACAAATCTGTGTATAAAGATGGTCCTACAAGAACATACCATTGAAACTATTGATT
>JBHLRV010000025.1:0-11318 GCA_048882205.1 Candidatus Thorarchaeota archaeon
CCGGCTCTTTCTGTCCTCTGTAGACATAATCTCCTAACATCTCGAAGGTGATGAGTGATTCGACGTCGTTAAGTGGCTCTCGGTGTCGAGGATGATGTGCCAGACAGCCTGCAATCTGTGGCTTCTATTGACTGGCCGATTGTCAATGTCGACGACAACACAAAAGCGGCGGCGCTTTTCTTCGAAGATATTGAATCCTAGTCCTTGAACCTGATGCACCCGTTGGGGCACTCCTTGATACAGTCGCCGCATTCCTTACAGTACTGGACGTGGGCCACCTGTGGAGTTTCATCTATCTTCTCATATACTCCATAACGGCAAATCTTGACGCAGTTGTCACATCCCGTGCAACAGTTCTCATCCAGTACAGTTGGTATCCTCTTTCACCTGACTACGTTTTTGAGTCCGCACTCTTGATTCAATATGAATGCTGACCTTGTGACACAATTCTCATTTCTACCTACTATCTGGCACGTGTCCTCGTTTTCCACATGACAGAGGTACGGGACGACCTTGCATGCTCATCTTGGTCAAGAATGAGGTGCCCTTGACAGTCAGAGTCTGAGAGCTGGGCAACCGCAACAATCAAAGACCTGTGGAATAATTGCTATCTTGGTTGGACACGGTAGAACTATTAGAGCATGCCGCGTTAGCGGACTAGCTTGTTGGCTTCTGCCCAAGATTGCGAGGTATTCATATGGCTGTCGAAAGAGAGGAAGCGGAATGGCATCACAAGCTTCTTGAAGTGGTTCACGACGGCATCATTGTGCTGATAGATGAGGACGTGGTTCTCTCAAACGCAGCATTCTCTTCGATGCTAAACTACGAAACTGATGAGATAATCGACATTTCCTTCGAAAAACTACTCGATCCCTTGGCGAAACGATTTGATCGCAAAATGATCGATGCCCTCTACTCGGGCGATGACCTGTCTGCCTTCAACACGAGGCTAAGGTCGAAAGAGGGAGATACGCTTCATGTCGAAATACACCCAGTTAGTGTGGTATTTGAAGGGGAGTCTGCAGTTTTGGCATCAGTACGAGACGTATCCAGGCAGATTGCCCTTGAAGCAGAAGTAATCGCGCTGGAAGATAGATTCGCATCGTTGTACGACATGTCGCCAAGCGCCTACCTCATGTTGAATCGAAATGGGATGATAGAACAGATTAACCAAGCAACCGAGGAACTGTTCAATCGTGACGGTGGCGATATCATTGGCAGGCCAATAAACGACTTTCTAGTAGAAACCAGACCAGACTATGATCTGGGCGAGCAGCTAATCCGAGAGGTTCTCAGAGGAAAGAGTGTCAGCGGAATTGAGATTGAGATGAAACGTCCAGACGGCAAGATCATCTGGGCGAATGTTTCATCTCGTGCACTTACAACAGGTGCAGAGAAGCCATCCGAGATTGGCCTCATGGCCTTTGACGTGACCCAGAGGCGTGCAGCAGAGCAGAGGGTGCTCGAAGAGAAACAACGTGCTGATCTGTATCTCGGTGTCATGACAAGTGATCTGAACAACGTAAATCATAGCGCCCTATACACACTTGAGTTTCTCAGCACGACACTTGATTTGCCCGAACATCATCGTGAAGTGCTCAGTGAAACTCTATGGAACATCAGACGGGCAGCCCGGATGATTGCCAACATGAGAGCAATCATCATGCTCAGAGACTCGCCGCCCACCATATCGAAGACAGATCTATGGCCGCATTTCCAGAGAGGGCTAAGAGAGGCAGACAGGGACTTTGAAGCAAAGAGCATCAAAGTGAATTCGAACATTGAGGATGATGCCTTCTGGGTGCCTGCCCACGCATGGTTATGGAGTGTTTTCTTTGTAATAATCCACAATGCACTCATGTACGATGATCGGAAAGAGGTTGAGATAGATATCAATGCAGAGGTCATCGATATGGGCCAGAGAATGAAGATTGAGTTTGCCGATCACGGTCCTGGAATCCCCGATGATATGAAGGAGAGCATATTCAGGAGGACTGGCGAATATGACGAACATGCCTCGAGCAGCGGGCTCGGACTCACGGTTGTGAATCAGCTTGTGACCGACCTTGGTGGCCGGGTATGGGTTGAGGACCGCGTTTCGGGCGACTCTATGCAAGGTAGCACGTTTGTGGTAGAGCTTCCTGCCTGGAAAGAGGAGGTGGAACTACCTTGCGGCAGAGATACATGCATCACCTTTTACAAGTCGGAGCACTGCGTGTTCTGTGGCCCCGTCTACGAAACTCTCATGGGAGTCATGGACGAACTGGGCGTTTCGCGTTCATTGATCTCCGTGGTTAGCGTGGATGATCCAGATTCAGAGATTTCTGAGGAGGACCTAGCAGCCATGCCAACTGTTCGAATCTGTGAGGAAGAGCTGGAGGGCTACCAAGAGGAGGACGACATTAGAACCGCAGTCCTGAAGTTGATTATGATGTCGTGTGTGACTGGATAGTATGGTATCAGACTTGTCAAGGATTGAAAGCTTCCTGATTTGATATTTGGTATCAAGAAGAAGAATGAGAGAGTTCCCATCTCAGATGGTGAGAGGGAACCCACCTCTCAATGGATTAGAGTCACTACACAAATGGCAAATCATCCTCAAGGTAGACCTTGGCTTCTCCCTTCACAGGTTGACGAACCCTTAGAAGAAGGAGGATAGATACCACAAAGAACAGCAATATCACAAGCATAGCCGTTAGATGGGCTTGAGCCACAAGAGCTGGATTCTGAGCTGGATTTACCAATAACAGAACTGATGCATAAGTAAATGGTCCAACAATTGCAGCGAATTTGCCTGTCAATGCATAGAACCCATACATCTCAGACTTTTTGTCCTCAGGAATGAATTGTCCATACATGCTGCGGGCTGTGCTTTGGGATGAACCCATGCCAACACCAGCTATCATTCCAACTGTCCACCAGACTAATGCTCCGTAGGCAACAAAGAGGTAGGCAATTGACAAAGCAATAACCCAGATGAACAGAGTGATGATGAGAGTCTTCTTTGTGCCGATTCTGTCCGCAACAACTCCAAAGATGAATGCCCCAGGAATCGCTGCGAGCTGAGTCACAGCGAAGAAGATGAGAATCATGGTTATACTGAATGCATAGACTGCTTGTCCGAATATTGCGGCATAGTAGATTACAGTCGTGATTGCATCGCTAAAGAGGAAGTAAGCAACAAGAAACAGTGGTAGACCTTTGTAATTGCGGATATTCTTGACAGTATTTGTCACTCTTCGATATCCTAGACTAATGAGAGTTTGACCTTCTTCTCCAGGAAATACCTTGGCTGGTCTGTTCTTGAGCCATCTAATGCTTGGAATTGCGAAGACAAGGAAGAACAGCGCACTTGCAAAGAATGCATATGTGTGAGGCATGTCGGCCAGAATCACAAGAAGAGCGATGACAATTGTGGCCATGGCTCCGACATAACCAGCGGCGTAACCGTATCCTCCAATTCTACCAATGTTCTCCTCAGTGCTAATCTCGGGGAGCCATGCATTGTAGAAGGGAAGTGCTCCTTGGAAACCAACATTCGCAATGATGAAAATCACCCAAGCCCACACCCAAATGTCCAAACCAAGAATTGGTGCAAACTCAAACCCGGGTAGCGGACTTGCTGGTCTAGGATCTGGGATGGCAGTTATTTGTGATTGAGTGAGGCCCGGAAGAAAAACCATGAATGCTGTTAGAGCAACACATACTGAAGTGTAGAATACAAGGAATTTCTTCTTAGTGCCTCCAAAATCAGCCATTGCACCAAGCACAGGTGCTGTTAGTGCAACGATCAACATTGTGACGCTACCAGCATATCCCCACATCGCATCTCCAAGTGTTTCATTCCAAACTAACACTCGAAAGTAGAGGGGAAACAAGGCGGTAACAATTAGAACCGTGAACGAAGTATTCGCAAAGTCATAGAGATACCATCCAACTCTTTCCTTGCGGTCGGTAGGTATCTCCTGAGGGGCCTCGAAGGTCCCAGTTGCCTCAGTCATATCTATCAATCCCCCAAGCATTATGCTTGGATTCTAACACCCTGCGACAAATCCGACATAAGTTTCTGCCGGCAAGATTTGGTGTAGTTTGACCGTAAGAGTGAACTGTAACGGTATACCCCACCTCAATCATGTATGAAAAGGATGCTCTCGAGTTCTGTAAGGAATGGCTCTCAGCGTGGACTGGTAATCAGCCAGAGAAGCTTATCGAGTTCTATACGAAGGATGCATTCTACAAAGACCCGGCCAATCCCAATGGTCTGAAGGGGCATGATGAAATCCTTCCTTACTTTCGAAAACTGCTCGAGAGGAACCCCGAATGGAAGTGGGAAGTGGTAGAGGTCTATCCCACCAAGAATGGATTTACATTCAAGTGGAGGGCCGAGATACCCGTCGGCTCCAAGGTGATTGAAGAGGAAGGCGTGGATATAGTAGAGATTCTCTTCAGGAAGATTTCAAGAAACGAGGTCTATTTCGACAGGACAAAGTGGCTTGAGGCTATACGGGAGAGTGACTGGTTCTAGATCTTGCCTAGGCCTTGGAACCATTCGACAATCGTCTTGTTGAATTCCTCCGGTTGCTCAAGCATGACGCCATGTCCTGCACTAGGGATGATCTTCAACTCTGAGCCTGCAATCTTGCTACTTAGATAATCTGAATACTTTGGTGGAGTCATGGCATCTCCTTCGCCCACTATGACCAGAGTGGGCAGCTTGATTTTTGATACTCTCTCCATGATGTCAAAACTGTTACAGAGTTCGTAGTCTCGACTTATCACGTCCGCAGGACATTTTCTCACCTGAGCTCTAGACGCCTCTATTACTTCATCTTCAGTATCTTCATGAAAGACTAACTGCCCGAACATCTCCACGTATCCATTGAAGTCCTCTTTCAATAGCTCGAAAATGATTGGTGTCACTCTTAGACGCGCCCCAGTACCCACAAGCACTATGGCACTGATGGAATCCGGCTTCTCGAGAGCGTATAGCTGAGTTAGGGCGCCACCCATGGAGTGACCACAAAGGACTGGATCCTCGAAGCGAGATACCACCTCGTCGATGTCATCAAGGTATGACCTCACTAAGTCTTCTACTCCCCGGTCTGGGGTCTCTCCGTGTCCATTGAGATCTAACGCTACGGTGTGGAGTGATTCAGAGAGGTGTTTTGTCTGCATGAACCACGTGGCCGTCGACCCCCCAGCGCCATGAACCATTATGATTGGACCTGGCTTTCCCTCTCCATCTTCTACGAAATTGACACTCATGGGTCACAGGAAGACCACACTCCCTTTGAACATTTGGTAGGGTCCGAAGATGCGGTGTTCAATTGGAGTGTTCACAAAGTCTAGATTTGTAGCCAATCAATCCTGACTTTCCGATAGGGTCCTAGGCACGAACCTCCTTCTCGTAGGCTTTACCGATTGCCTTCGGTGGGGTGGATTTTCTTATTCCCGCCAGAGCCACTATCACTAGGACATATGGTATCATCTTGATGAAGTTCACATACTCCAGCATGAAGCCGAATTCAGGCAAGACTGTGATAGCAGATTGGAGTCCATCAAGGAATCCGAACAGCACGCCTGCCATGAGACAGCCAAATGGTGTCCAGTTGCCGAAGATCAAGGCTGCCAGAGCAATGAACCCTCTTCCGACGGTCATCAACTTGCCAAACTCTGAGGCCAGTGAGATTGAAAGAAAGGCACCTCCCAGTCCTGACAAACAGCCACTAAGAATCACCCCAATCATCCGTACTGTGCTAACATTGACTCCAGCAGCGTCTAGAGCGCCTGGGTCTTCCCCGGCAGCTTGGATTCTAAGACCAAATGGGGTCTTGTACAGCACATACCAGCTTACGATGACCAGAATGAACATGATATAGACAAGCGGAGACTGCGCGCCAAGAGCCATCCCCAAGATTGGAATATCTCTTATTGGCTCTATGTTCACAACCGGCAACTTCGTGACTGAGTCTGACACTCCCTTCACACCCCAAACGACCTCGAGCATGAGTGTAGTGAATCCTCCGGCAAAGAGTATAATCCCTGCACCACTTACAATCTGGTTCCCCTTGTACCTGACGCACACGATGGCATGGATGGCTGCAAGTAGCCCTCCGGATATCACCGCAGCGAGAACGCCTAGCCATGGACTGTTTGTGAAGTACGTCGCAGCCACTGCGCTAAACGCGCCTATCAACATCATTCCTTCTAGACCAATGTTCACAATCCCCGTCTTCTCTGAAAACATGCCTCCCAATGCCGCCAGAACCAGTGGTGTCGACATCATCAGGGTAGCCTTCAGAAGCCATCCCGCCAGTGTAATCAGAAGCTCAGCTTGCATTATTCTGTCCCTCCCTCGGATTGTTCAGTGAGAGCGTAAATCATCCAAAACACGACCGTAAGGATAAGACCAGCAAGGGCCATCACCAGTCCCGTATTGAAGAACGTCCAACCCCCAATCGTAGCATCAAGTAAGACTGCAACAACCCATGCAAAAGCTGGGAGTGCTGACAAAGTCAATTCTGCTTCCCGTAATGCCAGTATCCTGTACACCACCAGTCCACTCAGGATGCCCAGCAATGACAGTAGCATACCTAGGAATGGATTGATTGAGATTACCGAAATCGACAAGCCGACACCCAAGAACAGGCCGAATAGATTATAGACAAGGACAGATATGCCCGGGATTGCCTCTTTGGGATTTCTCTTGAGCCAGTCTACTGAATCTGCACTGTTTCTGCCCATCCAATCAATGATTCGAGGTGCAGCCACAAATACGACGACCAGACCTTGAATCAAGCCAACTATCTCGATTGGCACCTCGGCAATCTGATGCATGCGATTGCCGCCCGCCCTGAGGGCTCCGAAGAATATCGCCGCGCCCAGCACACCCCAAGGACTGTTGTTGCCAAGAACTGCGACTGTTATCCCGTCCCATCCCAATCCGCCTGACCAACCATCAAGGAATCTGCGATGGGTCCCTAGAATCTCTCCTGCACCTCCGATACCAGCAAGGGCTCCACTGATTCCCAGTGCCAAAGCCATCCTCCACTTGGAATTGATGCCTGCATATTCTGCGGCTTGCTCGTTCAGTCCGACTGCCTTCATCTCATAACCCAGAACAGTCCGCTTCAGTAGGAAATCAACACCAATAACGCAGACGATTGCGACTCCGATTCCCCAATGAAGGTATGGACCACCTATCTTCGCTAGTTCTGCGGTTTCTAGGATTCGAGTCGTTTGGGAAATCCATTCATAAGGTCCCCGTTCTTTTAGCGGACCAGAGGCCAGATACTGTGTGAAATTGATCGCCACGTAGCTTAGCATCATAGTGGTGACCACCTCATGAGCTCCACGATAGGCCCTCAGCAGTCCGGGGAGTAATCCCCATAGGCCTCCGGCTACTGCCGCCACACCGATGCAAACGAGAGGATGAACCAAAAACGGAAGTGCAATCACATATCCAAGAATTGCTGCCGCCATTGAACCTATCAGAAGCTGCCCTTCTGGTCCAATGTTGAATAGCCCACATTTGAAGGCGAGTGCTACAGACAAGCCCGTGAGAATCAATGGGGTCGCATACTGTAGAATCCTGTCGGGTTGGTCTATAGCACCCCGTATTAGATGTTCGAAACCCAAGATGACATCATATCCCATGATCGTCATCAGAAGTATGCTCACTAGTATCGCAAGGACAATGGATCCAACAGCCCACAGAAGCGGCTTCCAGTAGTTCCTATCTGGAAGTCGACGCCTGACTCTATTGAATACAACTACAAGCTTTTGCACCCAACCATACTTGAGGAGCCTGAGTTTCAGTCGCCCGATAGTGCCAGACTCTTCCTCTCGCGTACCAGCTCCCTCCGAAGCAATGTCTTCAGCGTTTTCCATACTCAATCAGACACCCCCTGAGAAGGTGATCTTTCACTATGGCCAGCCATCAGGAGTCCAAGCTCTTCAATGCTAGTTTGGTCAGGGGTTTTGACGGCCACTATTCGGCCGTCGAAAATCACCCCAATTCTGTCAGCTAAAGACCATACCTCGTCCAAGTCGGCTGTGACCAATAGCAAAGCGACTCCAGCTTCTCTCATTGACAGGAGTACTTTGTGGATGTACTCAGTTGCCCCGACATCGAGACCCCGGGTAGGCTGGGCCGCAATAACCAACTTGGGGTCAAAGGCCAGCTCCCTCGCAACAATCAGTTTCTGTTGATTCCCGCCGGACATAGTTCTGACCTCGGACTTAGGGCCTCCAACCTTTATCGAGAACTCATCGACGAGTCTTCTCGATGTTTCCAAGACACTATCGCGGTTTATCAACAAGTGACCTGGCCCTGTAGTGAAGCGAGTCACGTAATGTTTCCCTAGGATGATGTTCTCTCCCACGTTATACCCAAGGACTAGTCCTCTTCTCTGCCTGTCCTCAGGAATATGACTCACACCAGCGTCCCTGACACCTCTAGGGTCTTCGCCGGTTATATCATGACCCAATACAGAAACATGCCCTCCCAGTGGTTTCAGCAGACCTGAGATAGCCTCCACAAGTTCGGTCTGGCCATTCCCCTCCACTCCTGCAATGCCAAAGATTTCCCCTGAGTGAACTTCGAAGGATACCCCTCTGACTTTTGTCAGCCCACGACTGTCTGCGACTTTCAGATCGCCTATCGATAGAACAGGCTCGCCCATGGACAACGGAGCTTTCTCAACCCTGAACACGACAGGACGTCCAACCATCATCTTAGCCAGCTCTTCAGGCGAAGTGTCATCCTTATTCACTGTTCCCACAAGCTGGCCATCCCGAAGAACGGTAATCCTATCACATAGTGCCATTGGTTCACGTAGTTTATGCGTGATCAGGATTATAGTCCTACCAGAGTTTCTGAAAGCCTCTAGAGTTTCAAAGAGCTCATCGACTTCGTGCGGTGTGAGTACAGAAGTCGGCTCGTCAAGAATCAGGATGTCAGCGTCACGATAGAGTGTCTTGATTATCTCGACTCTCTGTTGAATGCCCACTGATAGGTCACCCACAAGTGCTTCGGGGTCCACAAGTAACCCATTCTCTTCTGAGATTCTTCGTATCTTCTCTTCTGCACTCTCGAAGTCAATCCGCATTAGTCCTTTGCCTAGTCTAAGAACTTTACTGCCAAACCCTCTCACTATGGAGCCGAGTCGACTAGGTCCGTCTGCTTCGGCATGAATCCCTTCTGGAGTCTGGCCCAATCGACCCTTGGCGAATTCAAGACCCAGTATGACGTTCTCTGTCACGGAAAGCGTGGGAATCAACTTGAAGTGCTGGTGAACCATTCCTACCCCCCTGACAATGGCATCCTGAGGGGATTGTAGTTCTACCTCTTCCCCCTTGATGACAATCCTTCCAGAGTCCTTTGTTAGCAAGCCGTAGAGTATGTTCATGAGCGTACTCTTGCCTGCACCATTCTCGCCGAGAAGCCCATGAACCTCGCCTTCTTCCACTCGCAACGTAATGTCCCGATTTGCCTGAACGCCACCCGGGAAGGTCTTGTCTATTCCTTCTAGCTCGACTGCGTAGATAGTCACTACCCCCTTTTCAGAGGAATCGATTATGATCTGTGGGACTCAGAAAGACATCCCATTGTTTCCTACACCACTAATGCGCGATATAAACAGTGTGGGACAATAGCGCGAAGAATAAAAAGGGAAGGGGAGGCAATTGCCTCCCTCTACTATCTTGAAGAACACTAGGGTATCCAATAAAGGTCGTTTGGTACTGTGAGGAGACCTGCCGAAATATTCCCTTTCAACCAATTAACAGCATCAAGTATTGGCTTAGGAATCACTCTCAGCTCCGGGAATACTTCGTAATCGATGCCGCCATTCGCAATGCTACCAATATACACACCCGGGGTGTGGGTTGCTTGCGTAGCGTTATAGATTGCATCATAGACTGCGACATCGACTCTCTTGAGCATCGATGTGATGACAGAAGTAGGTCCTACTGGCGGGTCTTGAGCCGGATTGGGAGTTCCGAGGTACATCTGCGGCGAGTCGACACCGATTGCCCAGGTTGGGTGGGCCAGGGTTTCGTTCAATACCTTGGCAGTGTTTATCACTCCTAGACCTGCTCGCCCTGTCGCCTGGTAGATGATGTCATTTCCGCCGAGATCGTATAGAGCATCTGCTTTGACTGTTGCTGCAGCGATGTCGGTGAATGCCCTCCAGTCAACTCCAGTGTAGTCATAGGTGACGCTGCCTGGTGCTGTAGTCCCAACATAGCCAGAAAACCCTGGTCTCGTGTAGTTGGCTCCCCAGACGTAGCCACCAATGAACTTGTCGAACAATGGGTCCGGATATGCTGCAAGGATTGCAATCTTGTCGGTCGTAGTAAACAGGGAGGCAAGCGCACCAACGAGTGCGGAGCCCTCGTGTTCATTGAAGAGCAATGAACTGACTGTTGGGTAGACGGCCGGATCCATCTCGTAATCTATGATCGCGTAATTCTGATTCGCACTTTCAGTTTCATTGGCCACAGTACCTAGCGCAGTAGCTTGGGTAAATCCAACGCAGATTATTATGTCATACGGATCGTCATAACCCACGTGACGAGTATAGTCACGAATATACCCCTCGAATTCCGTCACGGACTGGGGTTCAACGTATGTGAAGTCTATACCCAGGCCGGCCTTGGCGTCCACTGCCCCTTTATAGGCGGCGTCGTTAAAGCTCTTGTCACCTCGTCCGCCAGTTGCAAACACTATTGCAACGTCATACGGATTTGGATTACCAGTTGTAGTAGTGGTAGTTGTCGTGGTAGTAGTTGTCGTTGTATCAGTTGGTCCAGGCGGGGCAATGAAAAGGAAGTAAACCCCAAGACCAGCAATGGCTATTATGACTATTAGTCCGACAGCTATCACTCCTCTATTAGTAGCACTCATTATATCTTCTCTTCTCCTAACATGTTAGTCGTGGAGTATCAAACGCTGACTCTATAGTTTCTAGCGTTTAACTGTCCCATCCACACACAAAACTCACTAAAAAAGACGTCGAATCACAATGCTTCATCATACTGTTCTTCAGGTCATGACTCTGTTTCCGATTGTAACCGGTTTCTGAACATAGTCTAGAGATGCAGAGATGGCCACGTAGAAATCAATCTAGGTAGAATCATCGCAATTGATGTGGCCTCTGACACGAGTACGTTTAAATGTGGACTCTTTGGCCCATCACACACCTTGAAGACAATTCACAACCGAAACCCGCTTGTCCTTTGCCTCGTCGGAGGATCCTTGATGATTGCATCTGGTGTTAGTGGAGCGATTGGGACTCTATCGGTGATTGGCGAAC
>JBHLRV010000026.1:0-11262 GCA_048882205.1 Candidatus Thorarchaeota archaeon
CAGGAGACGCCGCTCTGGAGGCTATCGCAGCAGAGCTCAACCCTGTGGTTGTGATTACCGAGCATGTCCCTGTTCTAGATGAGATGCGGGTGATTCATGCGGCGAAGTGCAAGGGAATCACAGTGATTGGACCCAATACTCCAGGAATCATCACCCCGAAGGCAAAACAGAAGCTCGGTATTATGCCTGGCCACGTATTCTCAGGAGGAAGAGTAGGTCTTATGTCACGTAGCGGCACCCTCACATACGAGATTGCTGCAGGCATGACAGACGCAAAGATTGGCATCTCAACGGCGATTGGTCTCGGCGGGGATCCCTGCGTGGGACTCACTCCAGTTGAAGCAGTAGAGATGTTCAATGACGATCCTGATACTGATGCACTCGTTTTAGTGGGCGAGATTGGTGGAGATGCCGAAGAGAGGGCTGCAGAATACATCCAAAGTCATGTCGAGAAGCCCACAGTAGCCTTCATAGCAGGTAGAACCGCACCTCCCGGTAGGAGAATGGGACATGCAGGTGCAATCATCAGTGGGAGTACAGGAACCGCGGCGGCCAAGATCAAAGCCTTCGAAGACGCAGGAGTTCCAGTTGCTGAGAAGCCTAGCGATGTGGCACGACTCCTCAAAGAAGTCCTGTAATATTCGGACTTGTGGAAAGAGCACAAGCTTTTAAAACACAACCCAGCAGTGAAGCGGGAACGGGCCGACTAGAAATCATGTCCAGCCCAAATTGAGGTCTAAGAGATGCCAGTTGCAGACATCGAGAAACGCAGGCTTGCACAGCACTACCTACTATACAAGTCAGTGTGCCGATACTGTGGAGCGACAAATCCACTCAAGGCAAAGAAGTGCAGGAAATGCGGCAACAAGGACCTTAGACCAAAGAGACGTTCCAAGAAGTAGACCTACACGATGAATCAGTCGGCTATTGGACCTACTTCATCAGAACTCCTTGTACTATCTATGAACTGCCTTCCTTTCTGTAAGACCTGCTGCCATCCATCATTCTTATATCCGGATTGCTCGTCAGACATTTCGTCTGCGGGCCGGTGATCTAGTCGGCTATGATGCCTCCTTCACAAGTGGAGTTCAACTTGAAGCGTGCTCCATGGAAATCGGAGGAAATCGGGAGTTCGAGTCTCCCCCGGCCCACCACTATTTCTATCTCTAGAGTCCAAACAGGTGTGGTTGAATCTGGTTCTAATCCGTCACTCTTATAACGACTTGAACTTCGGTGAGGTTGATGCGGAGGCTCAAGAATGCCGAAACAAATCTATGATGTAGAGAAGTTCCTCGAGATGAGTGAAGACGCCGAGGAGTGCCGAGTCAAGCGTGGCAGCGATCAAGTCAAGCTGAAACTCCGTACGAAGAGATATCTCTACACGATTATTCTCGAGCCCCAAGAAGCTGAGAGTGTCCTACAGCAAGTGAAATGCCAGATAGTTGAGGCACGCCCGGAAAAAGGAGAGGACTAGATCTCTACTGTTTCGTTCACTTCTGGTACGTGCGCTTGTCTGCCTTTCTTCTCTAGAGTTTCTGCAAGCGCATCACAGGACTCCGACTCTCCGTGTACAACATAGAATTCCGGATCTCCTGGTATTCTTTCAAGAAGGCTCAACAATCCATTCGAGTCTGAATGTGATGACAGGTGGTGCATATGTACCTCTGCAGTGACATCAAACATGCGGTTTCCAACTTGCACCTTGCGTGTAGCAAGAAGCTCTGCCCCCGGCGTGCTTGGAATCTGGTAGCTCACCAAGATGATCGAGTTCTCCGGATTATCATAGAGCATCTTGAAGTAAAGATGTGATGCCCCGCCTTTCAACATTCCAGCAGGCGAGATGATTATCCCCCCGTTGTTTGCAGCCTTTGTGCGATCCTTGTTGTCGTGGATTATGCGGGTTCTGCTGACGGCACGGCTGAATGACTGAGGGCTCTGTAGATATTGGGGATGTCTGACAAGGATCTCATTCACTTTCCTAGCCAATCCATCGACATAGATTGGATACTTCTGTGGGATTTCATGGCGTTCTAAAATGCACATTATCTCTTGGCTTCGACCTACCGCGAATGCGGGGATTAGAACCGTTCCTCCTCGCTCCACTGTTTCAATCACCGTCTGAACCAGGCCCTCTTCAATCTCAGCCCTCTCAGGATTCAATCGGCGTGCATAGGTGCTCTCGGTCACGACCACATCATGCTTTGGAAGGTTCTTCCTGGCTCCTAGGTTCAGCTGGGACTCTGTGGCATTGAAGTCACCGGTGAAGAGCACTCTCTTTCCGTCCACTCTCAATGAAACCATTGAACTGCCTGGGATGTGACCTGCGTTGAACAGAGTCATTTCAAACCTGCGGCCGAGTGGCAGAGTTTCCTCATACGCTGTCGTCTGACACTGTCTTCTCACCAGTGGAATGTCATTTCTATTGAATGGAAGTCTTCCCTTTGAGATGTTGTACATGTCTCGAAGGAGTAGTATGGTCAGGTCTCTGGAGGCAGGAGTGCAGAATAGAGAGGCGTCTGTCTGAGAAAGAACTCGTGGGACGCCACCGGAATGATCCAGATGCGCATGGGTAAGCGCGATTCCTTGAATCTCGTCAAGAGGAACCAAATCCGGAAACTTCGGTGGTTCTACAAGCTTCGCACCGTGGTCAACGAGCACGCTCTCGTCCTTCTCCTCCAGAAAGAAACCTGCACGTCCTATCTCTCTACATGATCCCAAGAATGTGAGTTGTGTCATTTACCAGAACTTCCACGACCGCGCGTGCCGGTTTGAAGAAAAGGCTTCCGCCTTTGGAGTATAGCCCCTCTATGACTGGTAATCAGAGAAAGTAACTGGAATCACAAGAGTTCCCGTGGCCTAGAGAATCGAAATCTATATCAGACGGGGTCCGATGCTTTGCTGTATCTAATACCCTTGAGAGCATCAGCAGGGGAGAGGCTTCGGGTGACAGAGAAGAAGACCGACGAGAAGTCGGGTGAAGAGAGCCATGGCGACTCGGTTATCCTTGTAGGCAACAAGAACGTCATGTCATATGTTCTGGCCTGCGTGACTTTGTTCAACAAGGGTGCCGATGAGGTTGTAATCAAGGCGAGAGGTAGACTGATTAGTCGAGCCGTAGACGTAGCCGAGATCACACGCCACAGGTTCATTTCCGACCTCAAAGTCAAGGACATAGAGATCGGCACAACCACTGTTCAGACGGACAAGGGAAGCGATCTCAACGTTTCAACAATTGACATAACACTCCAAAAGTGAAGCGAAGATAATCAGTTGTGCTCCTCGCCTGAAGACCAGCCATTGCTGGGGCTTCTCGTGGCGAGGAACTAGAGATGAAATTACCAGTCTGCGTATTCGACATCGAATCGGACATGTTGTGCTCAACCTGCCAAGAGCGACTGGACCGGGGCGACCTAACTGATTTTGATGTCGAGTTCTCCAGATGGGTCTTGGAGAGCGCGAAAGAATACCCAGGACTGGAAGACCTTCACCTTCAAAGAGCAATAAGACTCGAAGACCGCGTGATATTGGTTGTCAAGAAGAAGAACAAAGTACTCCTACTGACTGAAGAGGCTTTTCTGAGTGATATTGAGGAGTCTTTTGGCGATGTCTTGATCTTCGAATCACCTATAAAACTGAGAAGAATTGTCAGAAAGCTCATTGAGCCTGCCGTTGAGTTAGGAGTCAACAGTTTGCATCTCCCGGATGGATTCAGAGAGAGCATCGTGATGCTCCGGGCAGAGGATAGAGATAGAATAATCCACTCAAAGGAAGATCTTAGAGCGATTGTTTCTGCTGTGATGGGTGAATCGGTGATCTTCCGTTATCAGGACGAAGGTCTGGAGAAGGAAGAAGCGTCAGAAGACGATGTCTTCGAGGAGAAGATGAGAAGATTCACTGGGAAACGTCGTGCTAGGTGACTCACACTCTATTGATTGGATGGTTCTTCATCAACTCTCGCATGACAACTGTCGCATAGGAACCCTTCATTAGTCTGAACTCTAGGACCAAGTCTTGCTCTGCGCATCGTGACTCAATCTGTGATAGTGCAATTGCAAGTAGATGAAGTCCACCTGGTGCATCGAGCGCCTTCCATTCAGGGTTTCGGAATTCTGGAAGTCCTATGTCCTCGTCTTTCAGAAGCTTATGCAATAGTTCGGACTGCCTAGACTTTGGCGTCTTTGTTGAGTATCCCGGGAGAGGGGCGGCCAGGCTATATTCACCAGAATGCACGAGTTCTGTCCGCTCCTCAAGGTTCTGATCAGTCACGTAGAGCCAAAGGTCCCTTCCAGAGTGTGTTTCATCCAGCTTGATGAGAAAGTCACCGGGTTCCGGTCTGTCAATAGGAATGCCAGACTTGGCTCTCAGGGTAATTAGCCGATTGAACAGATACGACTGATACGAATGGACCAGAATTGTGAGAATGCGAGAAGGGACTCTGGAGAATGCCCGCCTGAAGTCACCAGGGTGCTTGATGAGTTGCTTCATGACGATTCTCTCATAGCTCAAGTCCCTTGGAAACGCCTCTAAGATTCTGTCGTCTGGAGAGAGGTCAATAGCCAGACGTTTCCGTGCCTCTGTGAGTTGCTCTGCCTCGTATTCGCTAGTAACGGTCAGGAGAAGGCGTGCCGCTTCCTCATAGTTTCGCTTCACTAGGGCCTTACCTACAAGGTGTGTAAAAGGACGCGTGACGCCGAATCTCTGAACACCAAAGTAATTGAGAAGAGGACGTTGCTTCAACTGCTTTGCCAGGTCAAGGGCGACAGCGCATTCTGCGTCCATCTCGGAGAGACGGACAGTGAAACGATTTCCCCAGAGGTCACCTATTTGAGTCCGATGACGCGTATGGAACAGGTTTCTGATGGTCATTCGCGAGAGCCTTGCCTCTCTGAGTCGTTCAACCGCAGAAGCGGGTATAGACATCATCTGAACAGTCACGGCCCTCTTGTCCTTTAGTCCGGCATAGGTGACCAGATGTTGAGGTAGCTTCAGCTCAGCGGCAAGAATAGTCGATGCATCTAGTGTTGACAGTCCCATCTTCTGAATGACAAAGCTAACATACTTCGAGTGCTCTCCGGCAACGGCCATTTCCGAAGGTTCGCCCTCCCAGTCTTTGAACTCAAGCACCTTTCCCTCTGGAGTTATCTCCTCCACAAGGAAATCCTCGAAGCGCTTCTTGAGTCGCCCTCCGACGCCAGGCACTGTTGTACTATATAGCTCCATCCCCACGGCCAATTCGAGGGACGGAGGATCTATCATTATTGTTCTCCTCAGAGAAGTTTCAGGTCGCCGGTCACCCTGTCAATCTGTTCTGCTGCGGCTGGTCCAATGGCAATCACCGTGATGGTTCCTGGAGGTAACTCGGTCATCCCTGCATCACGAATTAGGGCAAATGGAATCCCCCGATCCACAGCAACACGCCTCAATCCGAGTAGCTCTTCTTCAGACGTGACCTTCACAACGACCTTCTTTTGACCCTCTCTGAACCACTCCTTCCAGATGGCCTGATGAGTTACTCGGACTCTCTCTGACGCACTTACAGAACCGTGTGCAACTTGGACCGCAATCTTCCCCCTGCTCATGTCCAAGTCCGTTCTGACTACAATCACCTGCTTGTACTTGAAATCCCGTCCACTCATCCTGGTTGCCTTCCAGTCACAGCCAGGGTCACTTGAGGGGAGAGATATTAAGGGTATCCACTGCTGTTGTGGTGGGATGCCTAGCAGAATCCATGATGTAGCCATAGTTGGAGGAGGTCCAACAGGCCTGATCACTGCAAATGACATAGCAGAGCAAGGCCATGATGTGGTTGTGCTTGAAGAACATCCCACAATAGGAGAGCCTAATCACTGTGCGGGACTTCTCAGTGTGTCCGGACTCGCTTCTCTGGGGCTTCAGCCGCCGAGGGATGTCATTCAGAATCGTGTATCAGGAGCCAGGATCTTTTCACCATCAGGGCATTCTGTTCTTGTTGAAAGGGGAAGACGCGAGGCCCAAGTCATAGATAGAAGTAGATTCGATAGGTGGCTGGCAGAGAGAGCCATTGACGCAGGGGCCGCAGTTCTAACAGAAACAAAGGCAGTGGGAATCAATTGTCCTGATGGGGAAACCTGTTGTTTGGTCTTGCAGGCGAGTGAGGAGGACCGTACGCTAGACTCGCAGATTGTTGTCGATGCCGAGGGCACTCGATGTCAGTTGTCAAAGGCTGTCGGACTACAAGCTGTCCCGAGAAGCAGCAAGTATCCCGCATATCAATATGAATTGAGTGGAGTGGAAATGGACGAGGACATAGTCGAGATGTACTATGGACGACACACCGCCCCGGGGTTCTTTGCATGGATCATTCCACTGGGAGAAAAGAGAGCAAGGGTGGGACTTGCAGCAAGAGATCGTGCAAAAGTAAGACTTGAGGCCGCAATGCGATACCATTCTGTCATGAGCAGTAGGCTAAAACATGCTTCTGTAGAACGTGGATTTGGAGGAGTCGTAGTGTCCGGACTGCCAATCAAGAGGACTGTCAAAGGCAGGTTCTTGGTAGTAGGAGATGCGGCCGGGATTGTCAAGCCAACCACAGGAGGAGGTGTCATCATGGGAGGTACTGCCGCGAGAGTCGCAGGCAGAGTGATCTCCAATGCTCTGAGCAAGGAGAATCTGCAAGATACGGACATCCAGTTGTATGAGTCGAGTTGGAGGTCTCTGCTCATACGAGAACTGCGTGCAATGTATTTCACTCAAAGGGTGATTTCCAGCCTCTCTGACAGAGGCCTTGATACTCTCATCAAGGACGCAGAGCAGTTTGACCTCGTTGAAACTGTAAGGAGAGAGGGCGATATGGACTTACAGAGACGGGTAATATTCCGTCTCCTCGCCAACCCATTCACAATTTTGGCAGGACTCAGGGCAGTTAGATACCTCAGCCCTCTGTTCTAGGCACATCTTTATGAGCGCAGTTCTTCTCGACTGACTGACAGAGGTCCGACTAGATGGGTAGTAATGATGAGAATGGTATTCTAGGTACGGCTAGAAAAGTGCTGAAGACACAGCCAGTGTGCGATCGGTGTCTCGGCCGACAATTCGCATGGCTTAGCACTGACACCTCAAACGAAGAGAGAGGACGCTCAATCAAGTTGACTCTCTCAATGAAGGCTCACAATGAGATTAAGGAAGGTAGGAAGGAAAGCGGAACACAGCTCATAGCTCTTTTGGCTGGGAACGGAATGTTCGGGCCTGCGCAGACTCTTGCCAAGAGAGACTCAATTGATTTTTCCGTCGAGAAGATTTGTTACTTGTGTTCAGTGGACAACAGGTCCTTGTTCGATAGGCTAGACAATATCGCTGAAGCAGCGGTTGCTGCTGTGGAAGACATTGAGTTCGATTCATTCTTGGTGGGAAGTGTGCCAACGCCTACCATTTCGGAGCGTGAAGACGAGATTAGGAGCGCACTGCAGATACTACATGGTGAAACACTGAAGGCCGATTTCAACAGAGAGCTGGGAAAGCGGCTACAGGACCTCTTTGACAAGCATGTCGAATTTGATAATCCCGACATCGTGATTATACATGACATGATTGAAAACAGAATCAAGGTGAGGGTCAATCCCCTTTTCATCTCCGGGAGATATAGGAAACTTCTGCGAGGAGTCCCTCAGAGTCGTTGGGACTGCAAGTCGTGTAGAGGAAAGGGCTGTGAAGAGTGCGGCGGGACAGGAAGAAGATACCCGGATTCCATATCAGAGTATGTAGGCATTCCTGCCCAAGATGTGACTGGAGGTACGAAGTTCAAGTTTCATGCAGCGGGAAGGGAAGACATCGATGTTCTGATGCTAGGATCGGGTCGTCCTTTTGTTGTGGAGGTTTCAGAGCCAAAGGTCCGAAATCCTGACCTCAAGAGGCTCGCAAGACGAATCCGAAGAGATTCAGGGAAGAAGCTGGAGGTTCTTGAACTAGCGCTGTCCAATAGGAAGAGAGCCCAAGCACTAAAGGAAGAAGCCTCCAAGAATGTGAAGGATTATGGAGCAATCATCAGGACCAAGGAGGAAGTCACCAAGGAAGACCTTAGGCGAGTGTGTGAAGAGTTCAAGAATTTGGAAATCAGTCAGAGAACTCCAAGACGAGTTGCACATCGGAGAAGCGATTTGGTGAGAACGAAGCAAATCGTAGAGATACGGCTTGAGAAGAAGAATAGTCACACTCTGAAGGGCTTTCTCAAGGTCCAAGGAGGGACTTATGTGAAGGAGCTTGTTTCTGGAGACGACGGTCGAACAACACCATCATTATCTGAAAGACTCGGCACTGTCTGCGAGTGCCTTGAACTCGATGTTTTGGAGATTCACGACGGAAACAGACCATAATCCTTAAGTGGCGACCCTAGAGGGGATGCTGGACCTCGGGTGCCCAGTAGGCTTTAGGTAGGTCGAGGTACAAGTATCGATAGATGATGCCCTATGGTTAAGAAGAGTCATGGTTACCGTGCCCGGACCCGCAGTCTGATGAGAAAGAGTGTGCGGCAACGTGGGATGAGCTCTCTTAGCAGGGTTCTCGTTGACTATGAAGTGGGCCAACGAGTAGACATTGTCATTGATTCCAGTGTACACAAGGGTATGCCACACAAGCGATACCATGGCAGAACTGGAGTAGTAACAGGAAAGAGAGGCCGTGGGGTCCTAGTCGATGTCAAATTGGGCAAGGCCACCAAGACGATAATTGTGAGACCTGATCACCTGAAACCGAGCAGAGGTTGAACAAGAAAATGCCCAAAGAGATAATCAGTGAGGAGGAAACTACTCTCCCTAGAGTGAAGAAGCTGCTCTCCCAAAGAGCCAAGGATGGAGAGCTGTCATTCCAGCAGAATATCACTCTGGAACATGCCTCGGCATTCTCAAAAATGGCACCAGCGGCTGCTGACAAACTTGTGGAACGCCTGATCAAAAACTTCGGCATCACACGGGCTCAAGCTGTGCAAGTTGTGAACATCGCTCCCACCACTGTAGAGGAGCTGAGAACTATTCTTGACGCTCGCTCTACGAGCATTACCGATGAGCAGATTCTTGAGATTGCTGAAATTGTCAAGAAGGCAACCTCGTGAGGTTGCGTGTAGCTGCGCTTCACCCTGAAGTAACACTTTTTATCGATTCCCACACATCTCATGTGTGATGCGGTCCCAGAGTGTATGGAGAGAACCAAGATGGAAGGACACCAAGACAGAATGTACGAAACACACGCATATGTCCTGGCAGTCATTCCTCCAAAGGTATACCTCCGTGACTCAAGACCTCGGGGTGAAACCGTCGTTCAGGGTATAGGTGAATCATTCTTCACACTCCTTGAGATGATACCTCAACGCGGTGCAAAGCCACACCCCCAAGAACGTCTATCTATAGATAGAAACACAAGAAGCAAGATAGACCATGTGAAGAGACGCATCTTCTATGAAGACTTGGCCCCTGAGAGTGCCGCAGAGTTGCCTCTGGTCGTTGAGATTGTCGTCACAAAGCATGAACACAAGTATGTCCAGTTCTTCAATGAGGCGGCTCCGATAACTACTCGTCAGCACTCACTACAGCTGCTTCCAGGAATTGGTCAGACACTGATGTGGGCTCTCCTAGAAGAAAGAAAGAAGGAGCCGTTCAAGAGTTTTGAGGACATAGCAGCGCGTACCAAGTTGCAGAACCCGAAGAAAGTGATAACTGCAAGGATAATCGATGAACTCAGGGAAGATGTCAAACGTTGGCTGTTTGTCAGACCGCCAAGGCGAAATGATGAGAAGGAACGGTCTAGGTGAGATCCCTGACCGCCGACCGCATTCGATACATGCTCCAAAAGTACTCGGTCACGCCAGACAGGAGAATGGGTCAGAGCTTCCTAGCAGACCCAAGCACAGCCAGGGAAATAGTTGAAGCGTCCAAACTAGACGCGAAGACATCAGTGTTAGAAATCGGCGGCGGTTTCGGAGTGTTGTCCGAGATGATTGCTCGGGTAGCGAAGAGGCTTCACGTGATAGAGGTTGACCCCGGTCTTGTCAGGGCTCTAAGAGATGTCCTCGGTGAGTTTGAAAATGTTGAGATAATACATGGAAATGCTTTGGATGTTAACCTGCCCAAAGTTGATCGGATCGTTTCAAACCTACCCTACAGTATATCCTCTCCTATTACTTTTAAACTGCTAAACGAGATGGACTTCGAGTTTGCAATACTGATGTATCAGAGTGAATTTGCTGAGCGGCTCTTGGCTGAACCTGGTAGCCAAGACTATTCCAGACT
Organism: Candidatus Thorarchaeota archaeon; assembly: GCA_048882205.1. Classification (GTDB taxonomy): domain Archaea; phylum Asgardarchaeota; class Thorarchaeia; order Thorarchaeales; family Thorarchaeaceae; genus SMTZ1-83. The sequence goes on from JBHLRV010000026.1 coordinate 10,257, forward strand.
GTCTATTGGTATCCAGTACCTGGCACATGTTGATGAAGTGCTACATGTTCCAGCGGAGAGCTTCTATCCCATTCCTGCCGTGGACTCGAAGGTAGTAAGAATCGAACCTCGAACCGACGGCACCTTTGCTCAGGAGAAGGAAGTGTTCTTCTGGGTGGTCCACGGGATGTACTCCTATCCCAACAAACAAGTCAGGAAAGCCTTGAGAATCTGGTTCAAGAACCTAGGTCACAATGTGGACCTAGCTGACGAAGTGATTAGACGTTCATCAGACACCTTGAACGGAACAGACCGACTTAGAAACTTGGACCAAGATTCGATTGTCCGACTTGTAGACATTGTCTTCGACCTAATCAAAGAAGGAACGTTGGCGGACCCGAGAGGTTTGTCAGAATGATGCTCGGTGATGTAGATGTCATCGTTGACTCTGGCGTGTACCCGCCCTCAGAAGATACCTACCTGCTTCTGGATGCCATCAGGTTGGACGATTCAGACAGTTTCTTAGAAGTAGGATGTGGGACTGGGATCATCTCGGTGGCAGCGGCCAGAAGAGTGAAGCAAGTAGTCGCTCTGGACATATCTCTGGACGCAGTCAGAAACACCTTGAAGAACCTGGAACGGAACTCGATGGTTCATCATTGCGAGGTTCTGCAATCGGATCTGCTGACAGCGATTATTTCGACGGCAAAGTTCTCTGTGATTGCCTTCAACCCACCGTACTTGCAAAGGGATGAAGATAAAACGCAGTTGGACCATGCACTTGTAGGTGGAAAAACAGGCACAGAGCTGACAGAGAGATTCCTCATCGAAGCGTGTAAACATCTTGAGAGTAAAGGGTCCATATACCTAGTTGTATCCACACTTGGAAACATCGACAAGATTGCTGGCATGATGATAGACATTGGTCTAACTGTCAAGAAACTGGAGAGCAAATCCTTGTTCTTCGAATCAATACAGATATTGCGGGGAACCAAGTAGGGGACTACACACAAACCATTTTATTAAA
>JBHLRV010000027.1:0-10891 GCA_048882205.1 Candidatus Thorarchaeota archaeon
ATGGTATGGGTGCATCTTGCCCATCATACTTCACATTGAAACCAGTATCCAGATTCACACTTTCTTTCAGAATCCTCCCACTCGCAACTACTCGTTGAACCTCATTTGTACCCTCATAGATCTGTAGAAGCTTCGCGTCGCGCATCAGTTTCTCCACAGGATACTCTTTGATATATCCGTACCCACCGAATATCTGAACAGCATCAATGGCGTTCTGCATAGCAGCATCAGCTGCAAAGAATTTCGCTATGGCTGAGTCTTTCGAGTTTTCCAGTCCGTTATCTGCAAGCCATGCCGCGTATCTTGTAAGATGACGGGCAGCTAGAGTTCGTGCTCCCATGTTAGCCAAGGTGAAGCTGATGCCTTGAAACCTGCCTATTGGCTGTCCGAACTGATGCCTTACGTTGGCAAACTTGGCAGATTCGTCAAGGGCTCTTTGGGCAACGCCAGTGGCTATGCCAGCAATCCCTGCTCTTGTCTTGTCAAGAGTCATCATAGCAATCTTGAAGCCTTCTCCCTCTTTACCGACCAGCATTTCCTTTGGGATTCGGACGTCCTCAAAAATGACCTCTGATTGTACGGAGTTCAACTGGCCAAGCTTGTTCTCGACGTGTCCAATCTTCACACCCTTTCCTTTGGGTACCATGAAGACTGACAGCCCTTTGTGCTTTAGATCGGGTTGGGTTGAACCGAATACAGTAAACAGCGAGGCCTGCGGTGCATTCGTGATGAAGCATTTGAGACCGTTGATGACGTATTCATCGCCATCCCTGACTGCTCTGGTTGCTACAGCTGCTGCATCTGAACCTGCTTTTCGCTCGGTCAAGCAGAACGCCCCAAACTTGGCATCCTTGCCAGTGATCAGAGGCTCTACATGCTCCTTAAGCTGCTCAATCGTTGCCGCGATCACCAACGGGGCAAACGCCAGATTATTGCAGAGCACCGTGGTAGCAATCCCTGCACATCCGTATCCCGTGGCCTCTGACACCAGAGTTTCTGACAGTAGGGGGAGGCCAGGTCCTCCAGCCTCGGGAGGAATATGGAGATTCATGAGTCCAGCCTCATAGGCCTTCTGGATGACCTCCTTCGGGAACTCGTTGCGTTTCTCCAGCTCGTGAGCCCGAGGAGTGACATGTTCTCTCGTAAACTGTTTAGCCCGTTCAAACAGTTTCTGGTCCTTTTCTGATAGTGAGAAGTCCATTGCCAGTTCACTCAGGCTTCCAGACTTCAGCACGAGTATAAAACACTTAGGAACGGCCGACTTCACTGTGTATTCCTACGTCATCAGGTTTTTGTACTAGTGAATCGGAACTGAACTCGTCCATTCTCAGGAGACATGAGTGACTTGCCGCTCAAGAACACGCATATTGTAAGTGCGGATCAGACGAAGTTCGGTAGACTCCATGGTGTGACACTTAGGGAGATCTTTGCTGAGGCAGTTGACAAGGTCACTGTGGACGCTGGAATTCCGAAACAGGACATAGAAGCCGCCTTCTTGGGGACTTTCATACCTGAGATGCTCGTTCATCAGGGCCACACAGCACCGCTGCTTATGGACTATGCAGGACTCAGAGGACTACCTGCGACAAGACATGAGGCCGCGTGCGCTTCTGGTGCGACAGCTCTGAGGGCGGGCATCATGGCGATTGAGTCTGGGCTCTACGACACTGTTCTTGTTGCAGGTGCGGAGAAGATGACATCTGTTTCCACGAATGCGGTGACGGAGGCCTTGGCGGCCGCAGCAGATGACGAGTTTGAGTCCAGCGTGGGACTTACTTTCCCTGGTGTCTTTGCAATCGCAGCCGTGGCGCACATGCAGGAATACGGGACCACGGAGGAAGACATGGCCCATGTGGCGGTCAAAGCTCACAAGAACGCCTCAACAAACCCGCTTGCTCAATTTCAAAGAGAGATCACTTTGGAGAGGGCACTGACTCCTAGATACGTGGCATGGCCCTTGAAGCTCTTCGACTGCTCTCCTATCTCGGATGGTGCAGCTGCTCTAGTACTGACCTCAAGGGAGAAAGCAAAAGAGTACACTGATCTCCCGGTGAGTGTAGTTGGGACCGGTCAGGCCTCTGCTTCTATGAATCTCTCCGATCGTTCCAACCTTTCATCGTTCGAGGCAACCGTAGCAGCCAGTAGGACCGCCTACCAGATGGCTGGTCTGACTGCAGAGGACATGGACCTTGCCGTCGTACATGATTGCTTCACAATAGCAGAAATCATCGCCAGCGAGGACATCGGGTTCTTCAAGCCTGGCGAGGGAGCCAAAGCCTTGAGAGATGGAGTCACGGCTCTCGATGGCGACAAACCGATAAACCCCATGGGTGGGTTGAAGGCCGTGGGACACCCCGTCGGAGCCACTGGTGTGAAGCAGGCAGCAGTATTGTATAAGGAGCTGATCGGTGCGGCAGGACCCAATCAGGTTTCAAAGCACGAAACAGGTATAATGCACAACTTTGGAGGAACCGGCGCCACATGCGTGGTGAACATCTTCAGGAGGGCTGACGCTTGAACGAGAGTCCAACGATTGAGAAGTACAAGAAGAACATAGAGGAACACGACTTTCAGGCCTACAAGTGCGCCGAATGTGGTGCGGTGATTGCGCCTCCATCAGGTACCTGCTATAGCTGTGGAGGGAACAAGATGGACTGGACGCGCGTGAGCGGCAAAGGAACCCTCGTTTCCTTCACGGTCATCCATGTATCTCCCGAAGAGTTCCAAGATGAAGCACCCTATTTCATAGCCATTGTTGAGCTTGAAGAGGGAACTCGAGTCATTTCCAGACTTGGTGGGTTTGACCCTTTGAAGCCAGATGAGGTGAAGCTTGGAGCTAATCTCATTCTGGGCTATGAAACTGGGAAGTCCGGGAAGACTTACTTGTCATTCCGACCAGCGTAGCTGGAAGGTTCATGATTTGGAGCCAAGTGTGATTTTCCGACGATTATCGACGGAGAGGGATGTGCTGGACTCGTTTCTCAATCTGCGCAAGACCAGCAGATGTCCACGTATAGGTTGAAAACACGCCAATTGGAGGTCAAGAAACATGGTTGAGAAGAAGTACAAGGATCAGCTACATCTCAAGGTTCCACACACGGATATGACGTTCAAGCAACGGGCCGGGAGGAGTCAGGCATTCTACGATAGGAATCTACTGGAAGCGAATCTTCCTCCGACGACTGGAGTCCTGACTGCAGACAATACTCTCTTGAAGACACTGGGTCATATTCTCCCCAAAGAAACAAGCGAGGCCCTTGAGGCAACAGAGTTTGTGAACGTATTTGCTCGAGTTGTGGAAAGCACCCACAGTAGTGTTGCATGCCTTCAGTACCTGTATGTGTGGGACTATCAAGCAGTCCCGGCGCACGAGGCAGACTATGAACCCATATTCGTCTTTATTGATAAAACTCGCAGGTACGCAATCTACGACCTAGTCCATTATTGCTCTCGTCGACTCGATCTTGGTCCACCCGGAGTCAGCGGACCAGGGTTAAGGATGATTCCTGGGTGGCATTCATTCTTGCCCGATTCCAGTCTCTCGATCTCGTCTGTTGACAAGAAACTCGAAGTTCAACCACTGAGCGATCAGCACCTGAAAGCATGGTGGTCGATTGCAGATGAAGCACCTAGGTTCAAGATCAAGGAATACCTCCGAGACCCATTTCTACTTGAGGCCCCAGGGCACTTCATGAAGAAGCCTGACGAGAACGCGCGTACGATTTGCTGTACGTTTCTGGAGATCGAGAGAGCTCTTCAGGAATTTGAGAGTCCTCGTGATGGGTTGATTGAAGGGATGAAGCGTGCATTTGGCAACTGTGTAGGGCTACTTGCTCTTCATCGACTTGCCGCTTACATTCAACTCCTCAATGAGATGAACAACGTTGGATTGGTAACCATGCCGACACCTCTTAGTGCCGGTCTAAACATCGCATCTGTAGGGACAATGCTGAAGGACGGGTTTGTTTCTCTGACAAAGGCCGGCAAGTCACTGTTCAGTGGTCTGAGAGAGAGTAATGAAGATGAGCATGATGCGCGTAGTGGCGGCGGAAGCGTGAAGGACTCCGTGATCTAGACGCCCTGAGCGCCGAAATCCCTGCTCATCTCCTTCGACAGGCCTGACCAATCGACCCCGACAAACAGGTAGATAGCAAAGACGACTAGTATGAACCCTGCAACTTCAACTGACTTTGTGAAGGGGCTGGTGGGATCCAACCCTCCAATGAGGTCACCAATCCATGAAAGACCAGCCCTTCCCGCCCAGGCGATTGACGCCAAGAACATCGATTTTCCAATGAGCTGCGGGAAGAACACCTTCCACCACGGATATTTCGCCGCTCCAAGCGGAACCACAAGCATGTCGTCAGGTATAGGCGTGGCTGCAAGAAACCATAGTATGACGGGTGTCAGCCTGGGGTATTGAAGTGCGAAGTTTCTGAAACCAGTTTTCTGTTCCTCACGTATCAAGGACCCTCCTGCAAACCCGAGCAGATACCCTGTCATCTCACCCAGCGCGGCGCCTACTCCCGAAACCAGACCTACGAGCCACGGATCAAAAATGAACGTGTCTATTGTGCTGTCCCTCAGTCCTCCTAAGATAAAGGGCACTCCAACGTAGGGGAATGGGAATAAGATGGTTGCATTTCCGATGAAGGATACCAAAAGTGCTCCCTGATATCCAACTAGTAGAGAGAATTCGAGAAGCAAGTGGTAGGCTGCAATGAAAGGACTCTCCAAGTCAGGTATGGCAATTGCAACTATCCAATAGAGGACAGCGGCTGCCAACGATGACACAAGGAGCTTCTCAGATCTTCTCATCCGGCCGTGGACCACCACAGGTCATCGTTTGTCCTCAGGATATGAAGGTTGCCAATGCGAACTAGACTCACACTGCAAATCGGAATGTATTACTCGGAGTTTAGATGTTGACCTTAAGTGGAAGAGCAGCAACTGATGGACAGTGAGGGCCGCGATGAGAATCGATCTCCGATATGGTGAAGGGACTCTACCGCTAGAGAGTGGACCTCTCTCAACCATGGAGTTGATACGGCCCAAGGCTGCTGTTGGCTTCGAGGACCTAAGTGCCGAAATCGATAGAGTCCTGATGTCACCTATGGGCATGGACTCACTATCAAGCATGGTAGCCCGAGAAGACACTGTGGCGGTAGTAGTTGAGGGACCCGTCCTCCACACCCACGCAAGCTTGATGTTGGATACTGTCCTGTCGATTCTCATTGGAAGGGTTGTTGATCCAGAGAAAGTCTCGGTTATTGTGTCTCCTGCTGAAGGAGGACCGACCGACCTCGCAGAATGGGACAAACGACTTGGTTCTCCGACATCGATGGACTTCTCACTGACCGTTCATGATCCTCAGCGAGATGATCAGCTGACAGAGATTGGCACCACACCAACTCACTCAGTACCAATTCATCTCAATCGGAGATTTGCTTCAGCAGACTTCAAGATTGGCATAGGAGCGATTATTCAAAGCACATTCACTGGAGCCACTGGAGGAAGATCGGCAGTCCTACCAGGAGTGGCAGGAGTGAACACACGGGCTCGTCACCTGAAGCTACTCGCTCAGACACATTCTACAGTGTTCGATACCACCACCCCCGTATGTCAAAACATGAATGAAGCAGCTCAATTGTCAGGACTCAACTTCATAGTAGACACAATTGAGGATTGGAGAGGGTCCGTCGCGGAAGTGGTAGCAGGCCATCCAATCAGTCCCTGGGTGCATGGCGTATCAACAGCGGGCACGCTTGCGAATGTGCCACAAGAACAGAGGTTCGATATAGCCATAGTCAGTGCTGGCGGTCTCATGGGCGATCTTACTCTCTACACTGCAACGGAGGCTCTGCACTCCGGACTGAAGGCAACCCGTCGTGATGGAGTGATTGTGCTTGTGGCAGAGTGCAGAAAGGAAGTAGGACCAGAAGGCTTCCTCAAGGGAGTCACCCACTTCGCATCTGAGCCTGAAGCCCTTTCGATTGTAGAGTCCGAATTCGAGATGGGAATGGAGCGGGCTCTCTACCTCCGAAGAGTTCTGGATTCGAGGAGAATCATATTCTGTTCCAAATTGCGTTCCTCTCTAGTCGAAGATAGTTTGGGTTGTGTGTCAGTTAGTGATGCACAAGAAGGCCTCGAGGTCGCTCAGGACATGACGAAGACCCGCGCGCGAATAGCAGCCTTTGCCAACGGCGCCCGCACGAATCCCATTGTCACATGATTGTAGGTATCGCTTGGCAGAATGGAAGTGAGGCTAAGATGACTTGTCAAAGAGGGCATCGGCTGCAGCTAGTGCGTCCTTGACCTCCTTTGCGCTAAATTCAGTGAGTTCTCCTGCCTTAGCAATTCTTACAAGGACCAGTGCGTCGTCTTCCTTGGGCTGCATCTCCCATGACATCTCAAATTCCGGATGTTCGTTGACAAACTGGCCCAACATCTCTACCCATGTGTCCTTGACATCCTCAATGTTCGCATATAGGAAGTCCATGAGTGGAATACTAATCTCTACCTGGAGAACACGATTGTTCATGATGAAGTAGTTGTCAATGTTCCAAGGCAATACGGAGCTCTCCAAGCGTCGGCTTTCTATGCTGTTGATAAGTCTTCTCCACCTCAAATAAGGGATATTTCGATGACCTCAGTCGGAGCCTTCTTTCTTCTTCTTTCCCTTCTGTTTGCGGAGGAACTCCTCAACTTCACGGACGAACAGCTCTTCTGCAGTGAGATCTTCCTTCTTCTTATCGGCCATCATTAACGACTCGACGTCCGCAATGAAATCAACTGCCTCATCTTTGGCTGGTTCAAGCTCTTTGACAATCTCCTCATCTACACCCGGGGGTGCGACATCCACTACTGGCTCAGGTACCTCTTCAACTACCTGTGTGACAGGTTCAGGAGTATCCTCTGGGATCACTTCTGGTTCTGCTGCTACTTCGGGTACTTCAGGCTCCGGTTCGAAGGGCATCTCGTAGACAAGTTCGGCTTCCTCATCTGCAATGCCAAAGCCTTGTCTTTGAAGGACTGTATGAGTGCTGATTGGGTAGATGGCACCTTTGTCCTCAAGCTGGAGAATCACGTCGAATGCTTCTGCCTCTGTGTGCTTGAGCTTCTTGGCTACTTCCGGTAGGATGTCTCTGATGAGGAACTCATCGCCATCGTACTTGGCTTGAATAAGCTTGACTATCTTCGCTTCTGCACCCTTCACCTTCACTTTGGTGTCCACATGATGTGGCAGCATCCAGTTGTAGGTGAAGGCCGTGTTGAGGTTTGATACAACCCACTCGGGATCGAAGCAGTCAACGAGTCCGGTCCAACCATCGAGGTCGGAATCGTACTGGTCTTCAAAAAGCTCCACGAAGAACTGAAGCCTATCTCTCAGACGAGAACTCATTTCCTGCTCAACAATAACGATTCCAATGATGTATCTTCCACTGTAGCTATTCAGTCGGAGACCCTGGTAGTTAATCTCCTCGAGTGAGCCCTGAACTCCGTTGCCCTTAATCTCTCCATAGACGCTCGTAATGGCTGCAATAAAGCCGCTTATCAGATCTGGCTGGATTCTCGCTTCTCTGAATGGATGGTAGAAGACACAGGTTCCACGGTCCGTGTAAACGGCCATGAAGTGCTGCACTGTCTCGAGTTCCCTGAAGGAGTCCAACTGTCTCTCCAGAGCAGTCTTCGCTGCGAATCTTCTAGGCTGCAATTTGCCTTTCCAGAGTGACCTTGTTCCTACAGCCACCACAACGACAGCGAGCAGGAGTATCACAAGGGGCTGCTGTATCAGGAAGAATAAGATGCCCAAGATGTTCTGAGGAGTGACACTGACCAATGTGATTTCGGTCGATGCCGGCCATTCTTGACGGGAACCTGCGTACTCGGCCCAGACCTCAGCACCAGTCGCACCGGCCAGCACATCTATGTTCACCTCAGCTACTCCATTGGCGTCTGTAACATCCACTTCAGAAACAATTTGAGGTGCTCCGTTCGAAACGTTGAATCTCGCATATACGATAATTGTCAATCCTTCAATTGGAGAGCCGCCTCTTGAAGCGTTGACGGTGACCGGGATTCGGTTGCCGATGATGCTAGTATCAAGGTCGACCAACATCAACAAAGTGTGAACCTTGGCCAATACTCTTAGGTTTCCACCTTTGAGAGTTGAGTTACAGTTCAACGCAGAAGCATACAAAGTGAAGGTGTAGTTGCCAGGGGGATACGATGAGTTAAGCCATAGACCAACTCTATAGGTCGAGGTTGTGGAATCGAATGGCACGGAGTAGTTGGACCCGTCGAATTCAATAGTCACCCCGGCGGTGTTGACGGCTGAAGAGTGGAAATCGTCTTCGATTGTCGCAGAGATCCAGACAGTTTCGTTCTCATACTCATCAAAAAGGTCTAGAAACTGAAGGCTTATGGATACGGGCAGTACATTGATGGTCCTTTGAGTGAAGCTATCCTGATAACCAGTCTTCTGTACTGTAAGATTGAGCGTGTAGCTACCAACATCAAGGGAAGTGCTGGTTATAGTGACTTGAGCCAGGCTCGGGGTCACCTGAATCCAACTGGGAGTTCCAGCAGACCATTCAAAGATGATGTCGTCAACTGTAAGAGCTGTACTGTTTCTCCCGTCGCGAAATGTGACGTTGAGTGTCAGGGTGTCGTCCCAATGCATGGAGAAAGTGCTCGCCACGGTCACTGTGCTAGGAATAGCAGTGACATCCAAGTCCAATGTCATTAAGATACCATCATATCCCGCTCTCGCAACTGAAAGGTTGACTGTCTTAAGGCCTAGTGACTTCACCGGGCCTATTGCAATCTCGTAAGTTCCATTGTTGAGGTTTGCAGCCGGATAAGAAGTTCCATCGACTAATGCACTCACCGTGGCATCATCTGTGAAGGTGCCGTTTGCGTAGGTCACATTCACTCGCAGGATTTGAATTTCATCATAGAGGACTGTCTCTGTATCTCCGGGCCACGAATGATATACGGCTAGCTGTGACGCACTTATTGTGACATTGATGTTGAGAGTTGTATTGAATTGTGCTTGATACCCATACAACCAAGCAACAATGTCGGCATCATGCAACCCCGGTCCGAGGTCCCATCCCCCGATGGAAACCAACCACTCTGTTCCGGTATATGTGAGACCATAAGTGCTGCCTCCAATGGTGATATTGACAGTGGCCGATGCTGGAACATCGCCTCCAGCATATGTATAGTCAACCGTCAGGTCTAGTGTGTGGTCATAGTCTATTGTGATATTCGCGGGGTTCCAGTTGACGAATATACTCGTGGGAGATTCGTCAATTGAAAAATTCGCAACAGCAGTAGCGAAGTCATAGCCCGCCTTGCTGATGTTCACGAAGACATCATGATATCCCAAGTCGAAAGTGTTGTTGAATTCCATCCAATAGGTTCCGTTTGTTCCATGTAGAATCAATGGAGTGCCGTTGACTCTGATGTCCAACTGGCTAGCGCTGTCAATCAGTGAAGGGCCTCTATTGTGAGTATAATTGACACGAAAGAGATCAGCCTGTGTCCAATCGAATGTGGTGTTTTCCCAATCAAGCTGCAGACTTGTCTGGTGTGTCAGAGTGATAGTGATGTCGACCGATCTATTCTCGATTGCAGGCCCTTCTGCATAGACTGTAAGTGTGTCAGTACCACTGTTGTACAATGTTGTGTCAACGGTTGCGTTCCATGTCCCCCCACCAACATCGGTCATCGTATCGTTTACTATGCTCCGATATGAATAAGTGAGAGTCGCATCGGAACTTGTGATGCCTATTGTGTTGAACAGGTCGTCAAACTGTACGCTGACCACAAAACTGCTGTCAGTGTTGGCGAATATGGGGCTGGTAATTGCTGTCAACGAAGTCGTGTAGAACACAGTCATTTGTTTCGTAAGAAGACCAGCTTCAGTACCGTTGGACCAATAGATCTGAATCAGGAATGTGCCGTTGTCAGATGCAGAGCTCACGTCCCAGAGATAGTGGGAGAGACCTCCCGTTACTCCACCAAGAGGTGGTGCAAAGGTTGTTGTCCCCGCATGGATGACAGTGAGGTTTGTGGTCCCGGTATTGGCACCGTTGGAGCTCTCGTCTTCGATTGTTGAGTTTATGTCCATGTTTACGAATATGCTGACCTCTGTCTGAAGCTCTGAGTCGTCAGATGCGTCAAATGTGCGGATGCCTGTGACGTAGTTGTATGCCTCGAAGGTCAGTGTCCATGTTTCGTTTGACATACTCGCGCAGGTGATGTTTATGCCCGACCTGTTGTAGTCCGTATGGTTGGAGGGGCTTGTGCTGTTGTAGAGCCCGGTCGTCTTCCAGTCGAGAGGTGTTGACACATTTAGGTATCTTCTGACAGACCCAATCAGAGCCGGATAGGTCACAACTGTTGTCGCGTTCCAAGAAACAGGTGCACCTGAAGTAGAAATATCCCAGTTCGTACTAGTTGTTGTGTCGTGTCGGTACCACAGAGTCAGGTTGTAGTGGACGTCAACTGATTGATTGGAGCTCAGCTGTAATGCTGTGATGTTGCTCTCGAGCGAGGTGGCAATATTGAGGCCGCTAGTTGGTGTTCCGTTACATGTGGTGTCAATCATGGAAGCGTCGGAGTATGTAAGCGCAGAATTGGATGTCTGATTCCAAGGAGTATAGGTGTAGTTCAAGAAAGCTTCGCGGGACCCAAGATTGGGCCCCCAGTCTGATATTGCGGTGTCGTATCTCGCAGTGAGAAACTCACCAGTTGTCGTTTCGAAGAACCAGTAGATCTCGGGGTAGAATCCTCCAGACTCTATCAGAAGACTCCCGTTGATGACTGCATAATAGACATTGTTGGCTATGAGAAGTACATCCTGTGTGATATTCTCCCAAAC
>JBHLRV010000028.1:0-10217 GCA_048882205.1 Candidatus Thorarchaeota archaeon
CCCTGTTTTAGAGCCTAGAATGTAAAAGTGGCGCACGATTCTGTATATGAGATCCAGTACTTGAGACACTTCGAGAGTATTCTCTAGAGTCTGCTGCTGGGCTGGTGTGGCTTCTGGAGCCAGCTCACTAACAAACTCCTGAAAGCGGTCTCTTCTCTCATCTAGGAGATGATCAAGTCTCTTTAGAACGCCCGCAGGATCCAAGTCCACAGGCATGATTGTGAAGTAGTCCAGCCAACGTTCGACTTCACCGGTCACTTCTTCCTCGGTTCTGCCAAAGGCCTTGAATGTTTCAATGGCGGACTCCTTTGACTCGTTTCTCATTCTCTTCAGTTCTACGAGTCCTGCACGAATCTGGCCAAGCCACATGCGTATCTGCAACTTGGCTCCGTACAGCATGTAACCTATGAAGAATGCGAAGAATAGTATGTTGAAAATCCAGCTGAAATCGCCTTCTTGACCTGGAAACTGCATCTAAATCATCCTGTGTGTCATCGGTCGTCCTTTAACCGTTGCTATCTCGACATTCTTCGGATACGAGTTTCAGAGAAGGTCTCCAAGAACAGTAGCACTGAAGAAGGAGAATGTGGCAGCTTGCAGGCCTGTCACGCGCTCGCGCAGCGCACATCTCCTGCAACGGAACCAGGCTTGACTTCCGAGAGCGGAACGGGTTCGGGTAGACTCTGGCCCCTATGGCCGCCATCGAGTCCCGATTTTGTTTCTGTTATGTTTTAAACATTACCTTGTGACAGGACGACCCCATGAACAATGACTGGAAGCATCTTTATTTGACAATCCTTCCCGATGTCCGACCGTGGTAAGAACATGGCTGACAAGGCACGTTCTGGAAAAGAGGTTGCTCATAAGGGGAGATACATACTCGTCGATAGGAAGATGCGTATTGACTGGATAGCCTCCAAGATTCCTCTCCTGGATGAAGAACACCTGAGGCTCGTAGAAGGTATAATCAGGAGATTCTTGAAGGAGGACGTCTAGACCTTTCCTGAGCACCTCCAAAGCACCGCGAAACTGCTTCCTAGGGGGTTCTCGGAGTATTATTGGCGAAACCTTCATATCATGACCTGAATTCAGGCTCATGCTTGTATTGAAGCAGGCACTCGAATTGGGCCTTCAATGGGGCGGTGGCCTAGTCCGGCATGGCGACGGGCTCCAGATCTGGACTCGCTTCGAGTCCGAAAGCACGGGGTCGTGATGCTGACCGTCGTCGAAGACACTCGTCGATCGTGGGTTCGAATCCCACTCGCCCCACCATTTCTGCTACTATCCTGCCACTTACCTTGACAACGATTAAGTAGGTCGAACAGACTGCCGTGATGTGCTGACAATGAACCACACGGGCTCTAGGAACAGTGCGCTCGAAGGCACTGCAGGGGTGGATGAAGCGGGACGAGGCCCCATGATTGGCCCGTTGGTGGTCTGCGGTGTCCTGTTTGACAATGAAGCAATCCCCGACTTGAAACGCCTTGGAGTGCGGGACTCAAAGGCTCTGACTCCGAAGCGACGGAGTGAGCTTGCGGTATCAGTTCAGAAGATTGCCAAGAAGGTTGAGATTAGGTCTGTCACGGCCGAAGAGATTGACAGACTCAGAGGGAGAGGAGTTACACTCAACGAGATTGAGGTTCAGCAGTTCGTATCAGTGTTGAAAGAGTTGAGTCCCAAAGTGGCATACTTGGATGCAGCTGACGTAAAGGCAGACAGGTTTGGTCAGGTAATCGGAGAACGCAGTGGACTTCATGCGCTGGGATGTAAACTAGTTTCAGAACATAAGGCAGACTCAAAGTATCCTGTCGTTTCCGCCGCATCAATTGTGGCAAAGGAGGAGCGAGAGGCCATCATTTCTGACCTACACAAGAGGTATGGGGACTTTGGGTCAGGATATCCAAGCGATCCCAAGTCAGTGAGTTTCGTACGCAATCTTGCTGAGGAGGGTCTTGAGATTCCATCCATCATACGGAAGAGCTGGGAGTCTGTAAGTAGGATTCTCAACGACGCAGCTACTGAACAATCAACTCTTGACGTTTGATGGCTTACTGCTCTGATCTCTCTTCGATGATTTTCTTTAACTCACGAGGCTTGTCTATGCCATCCAGCTCAAGCTGCCTTATCACAGGCAGGTCTGACACACTTTCCTCTGTCTGCCCCTCTTCCACAATGACTACAGCGTCAGACTCAGTGACTTTTGATACACTCTTCATAATCTCCATGCGTTTCTGTAGAGTCCAGCTTCTGATGGAGCCGACCCCGGACATCAATGGAGGCCCCTTCTCTGTCGCAACGGCGTGGAAAGGTGCTCTGTCAGTCCACCATACGCTCATTCCCAGCTTTTCGAAGAAGTCATTGACACGTCTTCTGATGCCTTCAGTTTCATCCTCTGCTGATGGAGTCGATGCGGTAGGGGACTGAGGCAGGTTTCTGTGAACCACAGTCTTAGACAAGAGATCAAAAGGAATCACTAGGTCTGCAAGGTCAATCTCAAGTTCGCTCTCAAGGCGGTCTGCCACCTCAGCACTGACGTCCATCTCATCCTTCTCATACGCTAAGATTGCTCGTGCAGATACCTGTATGCAGTCTGCGAGCTCTTCCTGGGTCATGTTGCGTGACAGGCGCACCTCTTTCAGCTTCGCACCATCAATCGAAACGAATCGTCCGCCTCTCTGGATAAACTCCCTAGGTTTCTCCTCTTGGACAACCATGCTCTGAAAGCTGTGTGGTGCAACTGTAGGCACACCATATCTCCTGTGTACAACTCCTTCGTCCAAGATTCCTCTTCGAGTCTTCTTGCCTACAATGAGGGGTACTGCGTCAAAGAACTGAGCCACGAGTTGGAGGGCCATCGCGTCTTCTTTGGTGAATGCGTCTATGTTGGTGAGAGCCTTGACTAGAACAAGCTGTTCTCCCCTTCGAGCTACCAGATCAAAGCAGCTTGGCCTGACAATACATTGGGTGGATATATCGAACCCAGCCTCTTCTAGGTTGGAAGTGACTTCTTGGATCAGCTGAGTTCGTGCCTTTGTCATCGCAAGGACCTTGTTCCCATTTCCTCTTGAAGGTTTTTAGGAGTTGCTGAATGTCATCTCTTGCATTAGGGCATGAATCCAGAGGAGATCTTTGTCTAGTCATTCTCGACAGTAGTGACGAAGCCAATGCATGTGGTAGAGGGAAACTTACGCCTCACTGCCTGAACCTGTGGACGCATGAGCTTCTCAACAGGCTTCCAGTTCCGAAAGTCCTTCCATTCTAGGTCAACTTGTCCTAGGACACGATGAATCAAGAACAGTTCGACCTTTTCGCCAGCGACTGTGTAGATTCCAGGGCCGTAGTCCATTCTACGTAGGATGACTATAGGCAGCTTGACCTCTTTGTGGAATAGTGTGGGCATCTCTTTTGCAATCTTTGCTATCTCCTCTTTCTTGAGAATGGACACTTCACCCCCCCTTGTGACATAGTGGGGCGAAGCAGATTGCATCAGCTCGCTCAGCGTACTTCTCTTAGCAGGCATGTGGTCGTTTATCGAGTCAATCTCGTGTTCCAGTATTCTATCAATAGGCGAAGTCAAGCTAGTTCCTCCGTGACCCGACAGACCACAAATCGATGGTCTTTCTCAAGCGGCTCGAGGTCGATATTCTCAACCACTTCGAGCCCATATCCATCAAGCTTGGCGATCTCTTGACTGTAAATAGTATCAACAGCGGCAGCAGAATCAATGCTTCTAGCCTTGATTGCCATTAGTCCCCAGGCACCGAAGGAGCAGAATGTCTTGATGTTCTGAAAGAAGATCCTTGCCTGGTCTGGTTGAGCAATGTCTTGATAGACTACATCAATTGGTCCCGCGACAAGTGAAGCATATCTGGTCGGATATCTTGCGTCTTCAACAAGAGGTACCACGTTGGTACGTGACTCAGCCAGTGCCAGAAGCCCCCTGGCAGCCCTCGGTGAGAACTCAACAGCGTATACCACTCCCTCAGGACCCACGATGTCTGAGCAATGACTTGTGGTTGTTCCAGACGCCGCTCCAAGATAGAGTACTCTTGAGCCTGGCTGGATTGGCATCTGCCCAAGTCCCCTCTGAATGGCCGCTGCAAGTTTCGACCTTCTCGGAGTCCAAATTCGATACCCCTGATCTCTATCAACTACGACTTTCTCGCCATAGACGCTCTGACGCGGAACGAGTGTGCAAGTAGCGAGCGAGGACTTCCCCCTGTCTTGGACCGTGAAGATGCCCGGGAACTTATGCGGTACTATCTTGGGCACTATCTCCCTCCTCCTCGCTTCTTCCTCGTCTTCCCACGGTCCTTCCGGGCCGGTCTAGTTCGTTTCCTGGGAGGTTTCGGAGGAGGTGCTTCGACATTCTGCTTCCGAATCTCCTCTACCCGTTCCAAAAACTTCTCTCTCAGACTCTCTCCAACATTTCGTTTGGAGTATGCATCAATGCGAGCAGCAATGGAAACCTTTCCGGCCAAGGCCCTAGCAATCTTTCCTCTCTGCCAATAGGGGGCCGTGTGAATCTCTGGTACTTGGTATATTATGCCGTGTTTTGGAGGATCGGCACCACTCTTGAGGCTCCTGAATAGTGCCCTCTCTGCACCGAATATCTGTACAGTGCTAGAAGGTTTCTGAGCCAGTTCCTTCAGAGACCCGGCGAGGCTTATCAGACGCGCACCGACCAATGGTCCGACCAGCGTGGTGATGTTTGGTGCGACTGAGTTCATCATTGTCGTCACATAGTCTTCGAGTTCCACTCTCTTCTTGTACAGGCTCTGAATGCCGCTGGAGAATGCGCGAATTATGTCCAAGTCTAGGGGTTGTAGTGGTGCCCCAATGTCTTTTCCCACGCTCTCCAGCACCGAATCAATCAATGAATCTGGAAGGCCGATTGCTGACAGACAATCCCGACTGATTTTAGCACGTCCACCGCATGTTTCTACTATCCTTGTGAAGACATCTTGGTCCTCAACCAGACCGCCTAGAGACGGATGGTGAAGTGAATACCATTCTCTAAGTCTCATGACCAGAACGTTGATCGACTTGTCTATCTCTCCAATCGCATCAATTGCATGTTTCACAAGAAGATCCTTCTCCTCGCTTGCAGCTGTGATCTTTGCTCTGGCCAGCTGAATTGACACCTCTCGTCTAAACGAGTCAATCGCTGCCTTGGATTCCACTACACCAGATTCCATGAGGATTGAGTCCTGGCCATCACGAAACCATTTGACCACTGACGAGTCCTCTTCTGTAGATGTCGGAATCTCTGTGATTTGTGCCAGTATGCGCCCCAACGCACTATTCTCTACTATCAAGTTGTCCACTGTGAGCTTCTTCAGTTTCTTTGTCACAGTCCTTAGATTCTCTGTAGCTTCACCCTGACCAATGGCTTCAATCTCCGAAGCCGCGACCCCAGCATCAGGATATGTAAGGAGCTTTGATACTACTTCCCCATTCTTGTCAAGCGTGAAGAAACCAAAGCTTGTGAGGACTAGATAGGTCGTCAATGTGTGCAACCCCAGGGATGAGTGACTGGTGTCATTCGGATAAGTTTGACTATTCAGCAAGCTAGCACTCTTGGATGAGAGGCCGTTTTCCTTATTACAGCTTACAGGTCCCTAGCTCACCCAGGTGTCTAAGTGAAGATAGAAGGATATTGGCTGGCCTCCGGAATCTTGGGAGTTACGGGATCAATCCTCCGTAGAGTAAGTGAGTCCGGAGCCGACGCAGTCGTAACGAAATCCATTGGGGCCAAACCGCGAAAGGGACACCCAGGACCAATACTTGCCACCTCACATGGAGGACTATTGAATGCAGTTGGCCTCACAAACCCCGGAATTGACGCATTTAGCGACGAGATGGAGGTCCTCAGAAGCGTTGGAATACCAGTTGTTCTGAGTGTCTTCGGCAGTGAAGTGGCTGAGATAGTTGAAGTCGCGGTCAAGGGCGCGAAGATGCAACCCGATGCCATAGAACTCAATCTCTCTTGCCCACACGCAGAGATTGGTCAAATCTCTCATGACCCAAATCTCACATACGAGTACGTCAAGGCAGTCAAGAAGGCAGTTGACTGCCCTGTCTTCGCGAAAATCACTCCCAATGCCTCAGACGTCGTTTCCATAGGCTCGGCCGCAGAACGTGCTGGTGCTGATGCCATTGTGGCTGTCAACACTGTCCGCGCGATGAAGATTGACATCCATGAGAAACGTCCGATACTAGGAAACAAGGTTGGGGGCCTCTCAGGACCTCCGATCTTTCCGATAGCTGTCAGATGTGTCTATGACCTCTACAACGCTCTATCAATCCCTATAATCGGTGTAGGTGGGGTGTCTACGTGGGAAGATGCGGTGGAGATGCATCTTGCAGGTGCCAGTGCAATTCAGATAGGCACTGCCTTGCTCTCTGGGCTTGACATCTTCAGCAGAGTCAAACAAGGCGTGCAGGACTACCTTGAGAGGGAGGGCTACTCAAAGGTGGCAGAGATTGTTGGTGTAGCAGGGAGGGGCTAGCTTTTGGACATTGAGCAGCTAATGGGCAGTCCTGTGACTGTGCCGGTCACTCAAGTAATCAAAGAGAACAAGACCACCCGGACTCTTCTCTTCAAACACCCGAAAGAAGCCCTGAGCATCCGTCCCGGGCAGTTCCTAATGGTTTGGAGTCCAGGGGTTGACGAGATTCCAATGAGTGTGTCATCTTGGAACCCTCCCTTAGTGGGTGTCACCGTATCGCCCATTGGTGAGGCAACAGACTCTCTTGCGTCTGTACGAAAGGGACAACGAATTGGTGTGCGAGGACCCTTCGGTACGCATTTTGACACCGAATGTAACAATGCCCTGATCGTTGGTGGTGGTATCGGAATTGCTTCTCTTAGACCACTGGCCCACGAACTGATCCGCCTCAACAGAAGCGTGACTCTCTTGATAGCTGCGAAGACAAAAGGAGAACTCATCTACACCAACGAGTTCAGAGCAGTGTCTGCTGAAGGATTCAAGCTGGAGATATCCACGGATGACGGGTCCATGGGTTTCAAGGGTTTCGCACCAGAAGCGGCACGGGAGATCATGTCTTCAGAAGACCCTGATGTTCTGTACACTTGTGGCCCAGAGCTTATGATGTTGAGTCTGCACAAGCTTGCCATGGAGAGAGAAATGGCTTTCCAAGCGTCATTAGAGCGATTCATGAAGTGCGGATGTGGACTATGTGGTACGTGTGCTCTTGACCCCACAGGAGACCTTGTATGTGTCGAGGGCCCTGTCTTCAGAGGAGAACACCTCAAGAGAATCAGCGAGTTCGGCAGCTACAGCCGTGATTCCATAGGTCTGAAGAAACAGTGTGAATAAAGTCGGGCGCGAATAACGCTACCTGGAGAACAATCAGTAAGTGCTCAACGACCAGCTTGGCCGGTGATCTTCCCCTTAATGAATCTCTTAACGTAGTTCCTCTTGTTGCGGACACGAGGGATGGGTGTATGGCGCTCGCGACCCCGAACCTTTGGAGTCGACTCGCGTACCTTCCCGGCCTTTGTCAATGAACCGTGTGAACCAGGCATTAGTCTAACCTCTTCAACAGGGTATTCACACCTGTCTTCATGTTTTAAGGATTGCCTTGTGGAGTGTGCTTTCTGACGGCATGTGACAGCCCTTTCTGAACAGAGCACATCTTTTAACCACAATTAATGGACAATTCGACCAGAATGCCCAATCCTGATGAGTATGCTCTGCACAGGGAGATTATTGACTCACTGCTAAGCTCAGAGAGAGCTCTGGATAGACGGGAGATCAATCGGACTAAGAACGCAGTCTGTGCGAAGTATCGCGTTTCAAAGGTCCCAACGAACGCAGATATCCTCCAAACAGCGATTCCTGAGGAACTAGAGATACTCCAGCCTCTACTGCAGAAACGACCTGTTCGTACAGTGTCAGGTGTCGCAGTTGTAGCAGTAATGACAGAACCCCACAAGTGCCCTCATGGGGAGTGTGCCTATTGTCCTGGTGGACCTGATGCAGGAGTACCACAGAGCTATACTGGGCATGAGCCTGCAACGATGAGGGGCTTGCAGAACGACTTTGATTCATTCAGGCAAGTGGAGAACAGGCTCAATCAGCTTGACACAATCGGACATTCTATCCAGAAGGTCGAACTGATAGTAATGGGTGGTGACTGGTGCTCGAAGGATCCAGCCTATAGAGAGTCATTTGTCAAGGGCTGTTTTGATGCAATGAATGGGGCAATCAGAGATAGCCCGGCTGAATCTCGGAAGAGGAACGAAACTACTGAGGTCCGTAACGTTGGACTCACATTCGAAACTCGGCCAGATTGGGTGACTGCTGACAGTGTTGATGAGATGCTGAGAATGGGAGCGACCCGAGTGGAAATTGGTGTTCAAACGCTCTCAGATGAGGTCTTGGAACGTGTTCAGAGAGGCCATCTGCTTGAGCAGACTGTCCAAGCCACGAAGACCCTCAGAGATAGTGGGCTGAAAGTATGTTATCATATGATGCCCGGTCTACCAGGAAACACTCCGGACTCAGACCTCCAAGACTTTCGGACGCTGTTCACTGATTCTAGACTCCAACCAGATATGCTAAAGATCTATCCCACGCTTGTGGTGAAGAACACCAAGTTGTACGAGTGGTGGAAACAGGGTTCCTATAGCCCCTATTATGATGAACAGATCGTGGAACTCGTTTCTGACGCAGTCAGTGAGATGCCTGAGTATGTACGCATCCAGAGGATGCAGAGGGACATACCACTCCATCAGATAGAAGCAGGGCTCAGCAAAGGCAATCTTCGAGAGCTGGTTCATCGTCGGATGCATGAGAGAGGTCTGCGGAATCCAACCATCCGATACAGGGAGATAGGCCATTACCAGATGAGAACCGGGAAGAAGATAGATTATGACCATATCGAGTTGGGGCGCCGCGACTACAAAGCCGGAAACGGACTGGAGGTCTTTCTCTCCTTTGAGGAGCAACAATCAGACGTCATCTTTGGATTTCTTAGACTTCGAATGCCTAGTAATGATGCTCATCGCCCAGAGATCAAAGATAGTCCATGCGGCATTATCAGAGAGCTTCGAGTCTACGGCCCTGTTGTCGAGATTGGTGAGAGGAACCCTGATGCTTGGCAGCATCTAGGCCTTGGAGAACGCATGCTCTCAGAGGCAGAACGGATTGGACTTGAGGAGTTCGAAGTCAATAGACTGGTTGTGAACAGTGGGGTCGGGGTCAAGGAGTACTATCGTTCTCTAGGATTCAATGATATCGGTCCATATCTCGAGAAGAGGCTTTAGAACACGTGTTCCAAGAACTCGTCCAGAACTTGATTGAACTGGTCCGGGTTCTCAAGATTGGATGCATGACCAGCGTCTGAGATTATGACCTTCTTGGAGTCTTCGATCAGTTCAATCATCTTGTCTGCGTGAGGAAAGACTGCCTTTCGCTCATTCTCACCCATGACTACAAGTGTAGGCACTCTGATACTAGCAAGGTCCAGTAGCTTGAAACTGTAAATGGCATCTGTCAACTTGAGAAACTCAGCCTGGTCCATCTTCAACTGTTCCTGAATTAGGTACTCTCTCACGTCATCCTTCATTTCGAAGTACTTGAATGACCATCTAGCATATTCTTCCGGGGACTTTCGTCGGATATACCATTTCACCAGACTCGCTGGGAACATCCATTTCTGTATCTTGTCCGAAAGGGTCAGAGCAGTGGCCACAGCGGTGTCGGCTAGAACAAGCCCTGCAAGATTGGACTGGTATTTCACGGCATACTCCTGAGCTATCATGCCTCCAAGGGAGAGCCCGCACACAACTGGATTCTCCATCTCAAGTCCAGTCAATAGCTCATGCAGATCACCAGCAAAGAGTGCACAACTATACTTCCTGTCAGATTCGCCTGAATCTCCGTGTCCTCTTATGTCGTATGTCAATACCCTGTAGCGGTCTGAGAAGTACTTCACCTGTGGATGCCAGTTGTCATGAGAACCACCCGCTCCGTGGACAAAAGCGATTGGCTCTCCATCACCGACCACTTCATAGTAGGTATCAATGTCACCTGTCTGAATCACTGGCATAGCCAATTTTACTGAGTGCCGAGAGATAAGTGCTGTCCAATGTTGCCGTGGAGCGGATGGATACTCCACTCACCATGTGAAAGAAGAGTTAAGACTTGGTACTCACAAAGAAGAGGGCATGAAAGATGTGTGGCTGG
>JBHLRV010000029.1:0-10121 GCA_048882205.1 Candidatus Thorarchaeota archaeon
CTTCACGTAGGCCGGCTTGCCTTCACCCAGATAGACCTCGAAAGCTTCAGTTGTACTGCTGACAATCCCCTTCTCAACGAGGACTCTTGCGAGATGAGGACGTGCCGGACTTTCAACTCCCTGCAGAACCTCATCTAATTCGTTCTGCTTAACGTCAATACCGAGGTTTCGGAGTCTTTGTACCATCCTTGAGAACTTGGCTTCTCTGCGAGTCCTGAGGTTTTCAAGTCTTTCATTCAGCTCATCTGAGTCCAAGGGAACGAAGTATCCCAAGATGTGGACTTCCTTCCCGTTATAGTCTGCACTCATTTCCAGACCCGGGACTCTCTGCAGATCTCGGGAAGCATCTGCGTCCATGAACTCTCTCAGACCCTTCACAGTATCATGGTCGGTTAGGGCAATACCTCCGAGTTGAAGCTCCTCCGCCATCCTCAGGAGCGTGGTTGGTGTATCACTCCCGTCTGAGAGTACGGAATGAGTGTGCAAGTCAGCACGGGCTTTCACCACTAGCGGCCTCCCGTCTCAGAGTTTCTACAAGAGTTCTCACCCTTTGACTTACCTTCCTGATTTCATTTCGAGTCACCGTATCAGCCGCAGGACAGTCCTCATCCGCGGCACACTTGCGGCTGCGAGCATTATAGATGATGGGATACCACCGACAACCTTCTGGTCGTGCATCATAGATCTGACACTTCTTGCTGTCCCGATCATAGAAGTAGCAGTAGCCGTCAACGTTTTTCAGTTCACAGAAACCTGCTGTGACCCGTACCAAGTAGTCCTTGGCTGAATGACCGAGCACTTTGATTCTCTCTACATCCGCCCTCGTTAGGGTCATCTCGGTTTCAGTGCAACAGACTCTGACTTCGGCGCAGAATCGGGCACAGTCAATTGACATCAATGTATGCGGGTCTCCGTCAAAGGGGGCCATTTGGTATCGTATCTATACTCGGTTCGATGGTCATTGAGTGGTTGATCAATCCGGTATTGTTGACATGCACAAATGTGGTCAGATTGCGGTTTATAGGTTCATCACGCTGATGAGGCGCTCGCCATCCCTACTTCATCATCATCCCTGTAAGAATGGCCCAAGAATGTCATATCAATGCTATCATGCATCTCTACGCGTGATTCTGCTTTCCCTGGAAACCCTCTCAGACATATCTCTTGGAGAACTCTTTGACTTGGTTGCCTCAACGGATGGCTCATAATAGCTCTTGCCCGTTATTCTAAGATACATGTGGGCTCTAATGCGGCGTACTGCGGACGCAAGGTCATCTGGTTGTCCGATAGCTCCCAAGGCTAGTCGGCGCTGTCTACTGAAGACGCTCAGGAGGCGGTCTAATAGCTTCATTGTCACTCTGTACAATCGGCTCAGGGCTCTAAAGGTTTTTCTTTGCTACAATCTCTCCACTCATCCCGGCCAGAGCCAAAGCGCTAAATACTGTCCAAAAGACTGAACCTCATCCCTATCAGAGATCATGGGTGATCACATGCGCATTGCAGTACTTGACAGATCTCGATGCAGGCCAAAAGACTGCACACATGAGTGCCAGAGATTCTGTCCACGTGTCAGAACAGGGGACGAGACAGTAGTGTTCTTCGATGGCCCAAACAAGCCCCCAACGATAGTGGAGGCTCTATGCTCCGGCGAAGCCATCTGCGTCAAGAAATGTCCCTATCATGTGATCAGCATAGTGAATCTACCTGAGGAGCTTGAAACTGACACAAGTCATCGGTACAGCGTCAACGGGTTCAAACTGTTCCGGCTTCCAATACCCAAGGAAGGCAAGGTTTTGGGAATCATAGGCCCCAACGGCGTAGGAAAGACCACAGCTTTGAGGATCCTTGCCGGAGAGCTTCAGCCCAATCTTGGAAATCTTGAGAACCCGCCCACGTGGGATGAGATTATCCGACAGTATCGTGGTTCTGAGCTACAACCCTTCTTCGAGAAGATTCAGGAAGGCAAGATCACACCTGTCCACAAGCCTCAGAATATAACCGACCTACCAAAACTCAAGACAGTCGCTGAGAAGCCAATCAGCGACCTTCTCGAGCCAGCTGATACAACAGGTAGGTTGAAGGAGCTCAAGGAGGACATGAGTCTTGATGAGATCTGGGATCGACCCATTCAGTATCTGAGTGGAGGCGAGCTTCAGAGAGTCGCAGTCACTGCAGCTATAGTGCGCGAGGGTGACTTCTATTTCTTCGACGAACCAACGGCGTATCTCGACGTGCGAGAGAGACTACGCGTGGCTCGGTCGATTCGTCAGCTTTCTGCTCTAGGGAAGACAGTTGTCGTGGTGGAACATGACCTTTCAATTCTGGACTATGTTTCGGACCTCGTCTGCATCTTGTACGGGGGCCCGGGCACCTATGGCATCGTATCACACCCACACGGTACCAGGGTAGGAGTGAACATCTTCCTTGATGGATACATCCCAGATGAGAACATGCGTTTCCGCGATACTGCGATTTCATTCAAAGGAATGACTGGAGAGGACGAGGAATTCGTCGGTGCTGAAACTCTAGTTGAATATGGTAACATGAAGAAGGAGTTTGAAGATTTCACGCTTGATGTGAACGGAGGACGTGTGACTCGCGGGCAGATCGTGGGCGTCCTCGGACCTAACGGAATCGGGAAGACTACCTTTGTAAGAATGCTTGCGGGAACTCTGGAACCTGACGAGGGTGAGGCACCCAAGAAGACGGTCTCTGGATTTGACCTCAAAGTCGCCTACAAACCTCAGTATATTGACGCTGACTTCGACGGGAATGTCCGCATGTATCTCCGTGAAGCTGGTGGAAGTACTATTGATAGTGCTGACTTCAAGTCCTCAGTCATCCGAAAACTGGAGCTAGAGTATCTAATGGATCATCTCGTTTCAGAGTTGTCTGGGGGCGAGCTCCAGAGAGCTGCGATTGCTCGATGTCTCGCTCAAGACGCCGACATCTATCTATTTGATGAGCCATCTGCTTTCCTGGACATTGAACAGCGCCTGGCAAGCTCCAGAGCTATAAGAAGGTCAATTCAGACGTCGATGAGAACTGCTTTTGTGGTGGAGCACTCAATCCTGATGGCTGACTATCTAAGTGACAGCATGGTAGTGTTTGGAGGAGTTCCAGGCAAGAAAGGGATAGCATCATCAGTAACGACGCTTCGCAGCGGAATGAACGCGTTTCTTAAACAGATGGGCGTCACATTCAGGAGAGACCCTCAGACAGGCAGACCAAGGGTGAACAAGGACGGTTCGAGACTGGATGCTCAACAGAAGGCGTCCGGAGAGTACTATTACGTGGAGTGATCGTGTCGTTCAGGGGTGAGAATCATCTCTTCTCGTGCTGGTTGTTGTCTGCATTACCCCGGTTGAGTCGGTACTATCTGTACAGCGATCTACTTCCTTAAGCCCCGCATCCAGTAATCTCTGCCTGCGATAGCCTTCTCCTCATCTATCTCTGCCAGAATCCTTACTGATTCATTCCCGCAGGCGATAACTTCATCCTCTCCCTTGACTGCAAACTCGTCACGAACTCTGTTTGCATAGACTGCACAAACAGCACCTGCCCTGAAGCCATAGATGTTTGCGAGGGTGAAGATGGTGGCAGCCTCCATCTCAAAGTTCACAACATTCGCTTTCTGCAAGTCCCCTATCAGAGTTTCACTGAAGCTCTGGGTGTAGTCATTGAAACCTGGCCTTGACTGACCGAGATAGAATGAGTCTGTGGAGGCTGACACTCCTAGGTGATACTTCGCGCCCAATGAATCAGCAGCCTCAACCAGGGCCATGATTATCTCGTATGACGCATTTGCTGGGTACTCCGACCTTACATATTGCTTACTAGTTCCTTCAAGTCTGACAGCACCAGTGGAGATAATCAGGTCACCAATCTCGATCTCTTCTTTGAGGGTTGCACATGACCCCACTCGGATGAATTTCCTCACCCCTACTTTCGCCAGTTCCTCCACAGCTATAGCAGTACCAGGGCCACCAATTCCAGTAGAGCAAGCAGAGATTGGAGTCCCCTTGTACAAACCGGTGTGAGTAACATATTGCCTGTGCGAAGCGACTTCCTTGAAAGAGTCCCAGCCGGCGCTGATCTTGGCTACTCGTTGAGGGTCTCCCGGAAGAAGCACTGACTCGGCCACATCCTCAGTATTTACCTCAATGTGATATTGCTTATGATTGGGCGTTTCGGGTCGTTGTGCGGAAACCTTGTCTTCGGACATCTTTTTCCCCCTCTCTCTTCACCACAACTAGGCTATTTCAGTTTCGGGCCGCTTCTAGAAGAACACAACCAACAAACTATTATACCTTCATAGAATAGTCGCGCTCTGTTCGGGATAGGGTCTCCGAAACACCTAAAACACAAACTCCTAGGCCTGCTGTCCCGTACGAGGGCGTCAAGCAGCGCTCATAGCATTCAGGAAATGGAGCGAGAATAGATTGGTTGAAACCACCATTAGCGTGATCAAAGCCGATATTGGTTCACTTGCCGGTCATGTTGTTGTGCCTGATTTCCTTCTCGAGCTTGCTAGGAAAGAGATGAAGGCAGCAGTTGACAAGAAGATCATCAAAGATTTCTACGTCACCCACGCGGGTGATGATCTGGAACTGATTATGACTCATGACAAAGGAGAAAACAATGAAGAGGTTCACCGAGTCGCCTGGGACACATTCATCAAAGGCACCGATAAGGCTCGCGAGAAGAAGATATACGCAGCCGGACAAGATATGCTTGCTGACACATTCAGCGGAAACGTGAAGGGCATGGGTCCCGGTTCAGCAGAGATAACAATCGAGGAGCGAAGATCGGAGCCCTTTGCCATCTTCATGGCGGACAAAACCGAGCCAGGTGCATTCAATCTGCCTCTGTTCAAGATCTTTGCGGACCCATTCAACACGGCAGGGCTTATCATTGATCCAAACCTACATGATGGATTCACTTTCGTGATTCAAGACATCATGAAAGATGTTCCATGCTTTGTAGACATGAAATGCCCCGAAGAGATGTACGACGTGCTTGCTCTTCTCGGTAGTACTGGAACGTTCACAATAAAGAAAGTCTATCGGGCCGATGGAATGGTCTGTGCTTCTGTCAGCACGGACAAGCTACATGCCGTAGCTGGAAAGTATGTAGGAAAGGATGACCCTGTTGCCATCATCAGAGCACACTCAGGTCTGCCTGCCATGGGAGAGGTGCTTGAGGCTTTCACTCTTCCTCACCTGGTGGCTGGTTGGATGCGTGGGTCTCACGCTGGTCCTCTTCTGCCTGTCGCACTGAAGGACTCGAGATGCACGAGATTCGACGGTCCTCCGCGTGTCATCGGATTGGGCTTCCAAGTTTCCAATGGTAAGCTGGTAGGTCCAGTTGATCTCTTCGATGATGTTGCCTTTGACATAACGCGCCAGCGCGGAATGGAGATTGCAGACTACTTGCGCCAGCATGGTCCATTCGAATTCCATAGGTTGTCTTCAGATCGTATGGAATATAGTACATTGCCCAAGGTTCTCAGCAAGTGTGAGAATCGCTTCACGGACTATGAGATAGTTCCAAAGGGCAAGGAAAAGGACACATCCGACTCAGCAGAGTGAACGGCGACAGCTGACCTGAGAATCTCAGCTCAGAGGTTCAGCTGTTACTCCATCAGAGGAAACACTCTACCTGGTCTAGCCAGTGCGCTTAATTATGTGATAGCCAAACTCTGTCTTCACAGGATCTGTGGTCATCGCTCCAACACTGAGAGCAAAAGCAGCCCTCTCGAACTCCTTGACCATTTGGCCTCTTCCAAACCAGCCCAGGTCTCCGCTCTTTTTCCTTGATGAGCAGTCGCTATACTGCTTTGCAATGGCTCCGAAGTCTTCTCCTTCGCGAATCCTGCTGATTATCTCAACAGCTTTGCTATGTTTGTCGACCAGAATGTGGCTGGCACGTATTTTTCCTGACTTACCTTTTCCCATACAGTTCACCATGACCGTGACAACTGATGAATCAGAGAAACACTGTGCGCTTTCTTAAACCTGCCCCAGGAAGTGATGCAACTAGGCATGAAGTCGGACAGAGAGTGAATAATACCCAGATGTCAATCTGGAAATGACACGCTTTCTTTAGCGTGTTTGGCTCCAAGTTGGTTGGTGAATAATGAAAGTCGTAACGATATGTCTGCCCGAATCCTATGTTGAAGGGCTAGACAACCTCATCGGGCAGAGCAAGTACCCCAACCGCTCTGAGGTCATTAGGATTGCTATTCGTGACTTGCTTGTGGAGGAGCTCTGGGGTGACAGAACCCAATCGAGGTCAATCCCTCTTGTTGCTCAGCTACAGGAGTTGGCTGCGGCTCCCGAGTCAAGTCCACCAGAAACCCCACCCTAGCTGTACATTCAGATTACCTTTTTCTATGACTGAAGCCAATAACGGTCTGTCAAGGTCGACCAAAAACACATCATAAGAAGCAGGCTTCGCAACCTGTTTGCTCAACTCATCCCAGGAGACCGTGTGAAAAATGGAAAGGGTAAGGAAATTCCTTGGACGTGATGAAGAGAAGGAAGATGAGAAGGCTGCTGTAGAGGAAGAGCCCTCTACCGAAGCCCCTCCTGCAGCAGTGCCAGCAAAACCCGAGGTCAAAGCACCTGAACCAGAGCCGGAGCCTGAGCAAGAACCAGAGGTTGAAGAAGCCGTGCCTGAAGCTGAAGCTGAGCCTACCCCCGCCAGGCCGGGGGACACCATCCCCAACCACTCCGATTTTACTGAACGCCTGAAGTACTTGTTTGCGAATCCGACGGCCGCTGCCGGAATGGAAGGTCCTGACGAGTTCGCCCTCGAGTTCATGGCGATGGGCGAGAGATTCAACATAAAGAAGCAAGCCCATGGTGAAGTGAGTTTTGGGACCGGCTCAGTGCCAGAGGAAGATGTCTTCGTGAGAATCTCCAATAGCACCGTCGCTGAGTTGCTTAGTGCACCAACCTTTGTAGATTTCTCAAAGATATACATACGTCACTACAGGAAGCCAGATGCTGGCAAGTTTGTTAAGATTGAACTTCGGAAGGACATCAGCAGTATGAACCGAAGGGGCTACGCCAGGGTACCTATCTTGAAGCTCCTTGTAGGCCAGATGCGTTGAACTGGATGTTCTCAACGTAGCAACTTATTAGCCGGCAGAGTACGGAATCCTCTGCACGAGTCGCAAAAAGATGCGGCAAGGTAGGAAAGAGCACAATGGCAAAGGTTGAGCTTCCAGTCATTGCAGTCAATTTCAAGACCTATCCTCAGGCAACAGGCGAAAAAGCGGTACTTCTTGCACAGACATGTGAGAAGGTTTCGAATGAGTATGGTGTGTCAGTTATCGTCTGTCCCCAAGTTCCTGACCTGTACAGAGTCAGCAAGGCCGTGGAGATTCCTGTCTTTTCACAGCACATGGATCCTGGCGAACCCGGTCGCTTCACAGGCCATGCAATTGGAGAAACGCTAGTTGAGGCAGGATGCTCTGGGACTCTATTGAACCACTCAGAACACAGAATGCAGCTCGCTGACATTGAGGCCTCAGTAAGAAGAGCGGAGAAGATGCAGCTTTACAGCCTAGTATGCACAAACAATCCGTTGGTGAGCGTTGCAGCGGCTTCTCTGAAACCAGACGCAATCGCAGTGGAACCACCAGAACTCATCGGCACAGGCATTTCTGTGTCTCAGTCTCAGCCAGAGGTGATATCGGGTACAGTGGACATCATTAGAACTGTAAATCGAGATGTCACCATACTTTGTGGTGCCGGTATCAGCACTGGCCAAGATGTAGAAGCCGCCATTAAACTTGGATCGCAGGGCGTGCTTCTTGCCTCTGCTGTCGCCAAGTCCGAGAAGCCGGAACAGGTGCTGAAGGGACTGATTGAACCACTGCAGAAGTGACAGGTTACTATTCCGGTTCATTTTTCACTGAATCAGAGGCCACCGTGACTCGGCGATTCAATGTGAAGGTCACCTTCGACTGTGCCCACTGTCTGCTTGAGCGGGCTGTGAATCAAGCAAGACTGGCTACTGACGATCTCGAACTTCAGATGGATGTAGTCTCAGCCATGCTCGATTTCTTGGGGAGGAGCTTCGATGCCGATTCAGTGCCAAGTCACATAGGCACTGACAGAGATCTACTGGTTCAGAGGATGACAGGAAAGGACCCCTATGAGGAGCTCAAGCGTCAGTCAAATAACATGGCTCTGAGTATCCTGCCCGAGCTAGAGAAGCTGGTAGAGGAAGCAACCGATCCAAAGATGCGGTTTAGAAGGGCGACGCTCATCGCCGCAGCAGCAAATGCGATAGAGTTCGATGTATCAGGTCGCGATTTCAGCCTTGAGGAGCTAAGGCACATCATCGAGCAAGTTGAATCAGACCTTGCACTAGATCAGATCGGCGAATTCATGGATTTGTGCTTGAATGCCAGAGAAGTTGTCTATCTGACAGACAATGCTGGTGAGGTCGTACTTGACATGATTCTGATCTCCGAAATCAAGCGACTAGGACCCAAAGTACTGGCCGTTGTCAAAGGTGGACCCGTTTTGAATGACGCCACGATGACAGACGCCATGGAAGTGGGTCTCTCAGACCGTGCAGATGACGTGATGGATACAGGAGCAGCAGCCATTGGAGTGAACCTCGAAAGAAACTCTGAGGCGTTCAAGGAAGTCTTTCGTTCTGCCGAGCTGGTTGTAGCAAAAGGAATGGGCAACTACGAGTCTATGACTGAATTCACGGCTCTTTGCCCCACTGTCCACATTCTCAGAACCAAGTGCCTTCCTGTAGCACAGCATCTCGATTGTGAGCGCAACAAGAATGTGATCCTAATTCGATATCCGGGCGGAGACTAGAGGCTCACTGCTTGTTCTTCTTCTGTGAGAGCGACTTGGTCAGAGGAAGCGATTCGACAAACTCTACCTTGAGGTCGGGAAACTCAAGGCTGAACTGATGCCTTAGTCTTCTCATGCCGGGCTCTTCAGTCACAAATGCTCCCATCTCAAAGATGTGTAGACCTTCTTCTACTCCCAAGAGCCTGACATCCGGGGAAACCTCTCCTGTGACTAGAGTTCTGACATTGAGTTTCCTTGCCTGGATTATCTCAGGTACGTCGACATGACTACCAGGAAACACTAGAACCTGTCCTACTTCATTGTCTAGGTCGCCTGAGAAGGTAACTGCATCGATTCCTAGCTTCTCAATCAGATAGTTCGCGAACCGCGAGTGATTCATGACGCTCGGAGGATTGCATATTCTACCAGCAGGGACCATCTCATCTAGATCACCCAAGATTATGAAGTCCCCAGTCCTGTCAAGGCCAAGAGTTTCAACTAAGGCATCGCCAATCCCATCTCTTGCACATATCCATGGGCCACCTAGTGTGTAGCTTGAGATGTAGTTCTTGGTGAGCAGTCTTATTCTAATCAAGTCTTGACCCGAGATTCTGTCAATGGCGAACGGAAAGAGAGGTCTATGTGTGATTAACAGGTTAGCCTTGTCCTGTGACGCCTTCGTCACCACTCGACCCGATGGATATGTCGCAATGACAATCCTGTTTATGGTTGTCTTCTCCTGTTCGGTCTCAGACTGAGGGCCCATTTCCACTCTGTTCTCAAGTCCTTTGAAAACTAGACGCGGCGGTGCAATGGTGTCGAAATACTTCACTATGTCAAGGAGAGTAGTCACTTGAATCGCCTCCTACTGGGAATCGGGCAAGCAGAGCCATCAACGCGATGTTTGTCCAGATTGCTACATGCTTTGCAAGGAGTACTGAACCACCCAAGTCTTATTCTTTGTCATGGGATCGAATCGGCAACAGAACAATATGCAGTCATTCTTACTCGTCTTCAATCTCTTCATCGTAGGTGTAGAGGTCCGCAAGTTCGGGATCGATTTCTGGTTCTTCCTCGATGACCTCTAACTCGGGTTCCTTCTTCTTCTTTGGCTTCTTAGGCTTCTCTTCCTTCTTAGGCTTCTTGGCCTTCTTCTTTTCTTCAACGACTATAGGCTCAGCGACATCCTCTATGATTTCGAGTTCTGGTTCAGCCTCGATGATTTCTAGCTCGGGTTCTTTCTTCTTCCTCGGCTTCTTGACTTTCTCTTTCTTCTCCTCTCTTACAATCGTT
>JBHLRV010000030.1:0-10102 GCA_048882205.1 Candidatus Thorarchaeota archaeon
CTGGGTATAGTGGATTACATTCCCCATATGTATGGGACCTGACAGGTACGGAGGAGGAGTGTCCACAGTATAGATTGTCTTCTTCGATTCAGGATTGAAGGCGTATGCATCCTCATCGAACCAGAGGTCAAGTATCTCTTCTTCTGACTCTGATTTCCATCGTTTCGTCTTGATTGCGGGCTCAAACTTGGACAAAACATTCGGTCTCCTTGATGTCAACAAGGGGCGGACCATATCCGCTCGCGAGTCCCAAATGAGATTGTCCTAAAAGACTTGTGGGCAACCAGAATTGTCTAGAGTTTTGGGCCCGTTAGGCATCCTGTTTGGCCCAGCATGCATAACTTCACCTGGGACTCTGGTTTCAATCTCAGGATAGGAAAGGGGCGAGTACATTCCCTTTCTTTGACTTCGGCGGCGAAACGCTATCCCCATCGTTTCTTGCCGACTGCAAGACCCACAGCCAGTGCCACTATCGCGGCTCCTCCAGCAACTGCAAGGGTTGTGCCCAGTGCAGGGTCAAACACGACAGCGCCTCCCAGCCCAGTGGTCCTAGCGACACTAGTGCTGATTGTGTGGTCAGATGTGTAGTTCTCGCTGTGTAGACTCCTTTGCATAGAGAGTGACCATGTTGAAAGAACTCCATCCGAGTCATATGAAGCGGAGAACGTGAATATTGCTGTGCCGTTTACGTCTTGGGTGTCGCCATCTACCTCTGCTGTGTCTTCAATGTCGACCTCAATGCGGAATGAGAAACTTCCATCGCCCGAGTTATGCGTAAAGGAGGACACTGTGGGATCAGCGTTCACATTGGATGCAGCCGAGCCCCAGTCTGTTTCATGTGTGCTCCATACAGGATTAACGAACAGGTGACGCCCGTGATGTGTGAAAGACCTTAGTGGATAGACCTCGACGTCTGTCGCCTCAGACCGGTTGTCTGCGTCGCCATCGGTTGTCGCCAGGTCAAAGTACACCTTGTTGTCCTGGAAATCAACAGTGTCGTTGTGGTCTACCGGTACTGACACTGTAAGCCAGTCAAAGCCGTTGTAGTTGTATACATAGACATCATCCCCACCCTGCTCTGTCACGTTGAACACGGTGACCTCGAAGACTCCACCGGCATCTGATTGATACACCGGACCTCCATTCTCTTGAAATGTCTGATCTATCCATGTGGCTGCAAAGTAGTATGTATTCCCGACTATTGATGCATTCGCAGGCAGGGTGACAAACGCAAACACTAGGAAACCTATTGCGATTGACACAAACCATGCTCTCTTTCGCGTCATCTGGCTACACCACCGCGATTCTACAGATAATTCTCAGGACTAAACCATAAAAGAGTTGGCGGGCTGTCTACTGCCGGTGTGCTCTAAGACGATAACACTTCTGTGAAAGGCGGCAATACTTTGGCAGGGTTCATTCATTTCGTTTGTTTCGGCGTATCTAGTAAACTCAATCGACTTTCGAAATATCGACAAACCTGTCCATTCAAGAAAGCTTCTTTAATCCACATCAGAAGAGGTACTTGTTCGGAGATTGTCACAGGGGACAGCAAATGCGAGCCGTTCTGAAACTAGGAGGTTCACTCCTGTACGACGACAAGGGCCAGATTCTCACAGACAGGGTGAGAGCCTATGCCAAGGTAGTGGACTCCTTCGTCGCGGACGGTAATAGCATGGTGATCGTAGTCGGTGGGGGCAAACCCGCAAGAACATTCATTGCGGCGGCACGAGAACTTGGAGCCAACGAAGCACAGTGTGACTGGCTTGGAATCAAAGTCGCCAGAAACAATGCAGAGCTTTTGGGTGCCGCTCTCGGCGATATTGCATATCCTAGGATCGTAGAAACCCTTGACGAGCTTGAAACTGCAATCTGCATTGGTGAAGTTGTGCTCATGGGAGGACTGACACCTGGTCAGTCTACCAACGCGGTGGCCGCACTTGCAGCCGAAACGGTTCAGGCGGACATGCTGTTCAATGCAACAAACGTTGACGGCATATACGACAGGGACCCGAAGGAGTCTGGAGCAAAGAAGCTAGACCAAGTCAATGTGGACGAGCTCAGCAAGATACTATCAGGAACGGGAACCCGTGCTGGGGAGTACAAGCTATTCGATCCTGTGGCAATCAGAGTAGTGGGACGGTCAAGAATTCCAACTGTGATATTCAACGGGAATGACCCAGAGAATCTTCTTCGCCTTGCGAAAGGGGAGAAGATAGGAAGCAAGATTGTACATGAACCGGACAAATGATTTCAAAATGGAGACTGACAAGTTGAAGAAACTACTTGAGAAAGTGTTTGCATCCCGTGCCCAGACAAGGGTAGTTCAGCACTTCCTGGACCGTCCCAAGGAGTTTTTCAACCTCAGTAGGATAGCCAAAGAAACTGGCTTGGCACATTCAACCATTCATCGTGTCATGCAACCTCTTGTTGACATGGGTCTTGTCAAGGAGATCAAAGTTGGCCAACAGATTCGCCTTTTCATTCTTGAAACTGAGGAAACCAAGAGCAAGATACTCGCAGACTTCTATGACCAAATCAGACCTTATCTCGCGGAATGAAATCCTCGTCAGTAGTTTCGGGTGGCGCACTTTTGTCGTTTCATTGGTTCTGTGATTCAGAACACGGAAACGTCTAAATAGCCACACTTCAACCCTCCTTGAAACATGCCGAGGTAGCCAAGTGGCCAACGGCGGTGGACTCAAGATCAGAGCACTGCGGCTTGACTCCGATGAGATATCCACTCTCGTAGGAGTTCGTGGGTTCGAGTCCCACCCTCGGCACCACAACTTCTTGTCAGGGCTACGCGCACACTTGCTAGGATGTAGGACCAACTCTCATCAGTCCAAATCTTTGTCAAACAACATTTAAATCAAAAAAGATGGAAGAAATATCTGGAAATATACATTTGTTCCAAGACCTTTTGGAGTGAAAGCAGAGATGATTTGGATCTTCTTCGTGGTCTGTGCAGTGGTGGCCACTACCTCACTAGTCATTGGCGGCCATCGGAAAGTGCTTCCAAATTGCAGCAAGAGGGACACATTCGCGAAAGAGATCTTCTGCTCGAAGGTCATAGACAACGCGTTTTTCCCACTGGAATCAAAGGAGTATGAGAGGGCTGTGAGTGGTAGCGCGATAAGGGGAAAATAGGGCCAGTTGGTTGCTTTCTACACTAGTTGTTGACCCTCGTCACCACAACTTTCATTCCATACCATTCTCTAAGACACGAATAAGAATACGCACGAAGGATGGGCGAGAGCCGATATGGGTAGGATGAGTTTCGGACTATACGTACCAAACTTCGGCAAGGTCTTTGGTTATGCCAGCGTCTTAGGGGAGCTAGCGAAGATAGCTGAAGACTCTGACTGGGATGGTTTCTTCATCTGGGATCACATCCAGCAAGACAGGACCAAACCGCTACCAATGGTGGATCCATGGGTCGGTCTCTCGGCTATGGCAGCAGCAACCAATCGCATCAGAATAGGAACAACAGTCACTCCCATGCCTCGTCGAAGACCCTGGAAGTTGGCCAGGGAAACAGTTTCTTTGGATCACCTCTCGAAGGGAAGACTGATTCTGGGTATTGGACTTGGATATCCGCCAGAGGAGGTATTCAGTGTCTTCGGAGAGGTGTCTGACACTAAGACTCGAGCTAGGATGTTAGACGAAGGGATTGATGTTCTACTTGGCCTCTAGAGTGGGAAGTTCTTCAGCTATAATGGACAGTACTACAAGATAGACAGTGCAAGGTTCTCTCCAAGACCTCTCCAGTCGCCGCGAATACCCATTTGGGTAGCGGGCACATGGCCAAACAAAAAACCGTTCATCAGGGCGTCGTCCCTTGATGGTATCTTTCCTCTGAGTGAAGGATTCAGGAGGAGATTGACGCCAGACAACTTTCGGGAGATAAGTTCGTTCATTCAGAAACACCGGTCTAGCAATAAACCGTTTGACATCATTGCCACGTGATTGTCATCTCTTCAGAAGCCAGAAAAGAGAAAACAAGTGATGGTAGACTATGCTAATGCAGGAGTCACTTGGTGGTTGGAATTGATACTCTCCTCGGTCAAGCTCGAAGAAGTTCGCAGGCGAATCGAATTGGGACCGCCCGATTTCTAGTGATTGGGAGCCCATGACATAGCTGGTTTATGGGTTTATCAAAAAAAGTAGAAGGTGCTCACGTCGATTGTAGTATGAGCACTTCTGTAAGTGTGATAGCACTACTCTTGCAGAGCGTCTGTGCCTTGTTATGCAAGAGGGCTAAGACCAATGCCTCGCCATTACGAGGAGCCAACACGGCTTACCTCCTGAAGTATGTGTAGAGGTAGAGCTTGAGTTGTTCGAACTCGTACTGTGCCTGCTTCCTAGTCATTCTAGCTGCTTTCAAGTTCTGGGTGTTCTTTTCCAGTGCCATGATGCTTCACAATGATTTTCAGTCAAAATCAGTATATAATGCGAAGCCACAACAAAGGGTCACTGATTGTAGTCACAATTTGTGACTATGAAAATCGTCTTGAAAGGTACGCTCTTCTCGCATACAGTGAGGAATCTTGACTGAATCGGATCTATAGGAACAACTAAGGCAGCAGTTCGTACCAAGATTCGACAACAGTCATTGCTTTCGAATCTGGTTCAGAAGCTCATTGAGAGTGTAAGTGTTCACGACGTCCTCCTTGGTGAGCCATCCCCTGCGAGCCTGAAAGACTCCGAATTTCATGAACGCAAGTTCACTGGTTCGATGGGCATCTGTGTTAATGGCAATCTTGAGTCCCATTCTCTTTGCAGCCCTCAGGTTGCCAACATTCAGGTCCAGTCTCTCCGGATGGCTGTTCAGTTCCATGATGACGTTATTGTCTTTGGCAGACTCGAACACTCGCTCAAGGTCAATCTCGAACTCCGGTCTTTTGAGGAGTAAGCGACCAGTAGGGTGACCAAGGATGTGAGCACACTTACTCTCTAGCGCATGACAGACACGCTCAGTCATCTTCTCCTTGCTGTCCTTCATTCTGAAATGGATTGAGAGCGTTATGACGTCGAGCTGGTCGAGCACAGAGTCTTCCAGGTCCAACTCACCATTGGCAAGAATGTCGACCTCAGCGCCTTTCAACACATGCATCTGCCATTTCCCAGAGGCGTTGATGTCATCAATCTCTGCAATTCGTTTTAGGACTCTGTCCTCATCCATCCCGTTGGCAATCGTCAGACTCTTTGTGTGGTCTGAAATGCAGTAGTACTCGTATCCTAGGGCGGCTGCAGCAGCCAGCATCTCATCAATTGTGTTCTTGCCATCAGATTGATCGGTATGCGTATGCAGATCACCGCGGATGTTTCCTAGTTCAAGCAGATCAGGGAGCTTACCCTTCTGTGCTGCCTCAATCTCCCCCATGTCTTCTCTGAGCTCAGGAGGAATGAGGCCAAGACCCAGAGCTTTGTAGATCCCCTCTTCATCATGCCCTGCGATCTGTTTCTCTCCTTTGAAGAGCCCATATTCGTTCAGTTTCAGACCCATCTTCACACCTATTGACCGGAGCTTTACGTTGTGGTCTATACTACCTGTGAAGTATTGAAGGCCAGCACCATAACTCTTCATGGGAATGATTCTAAGATCAATCTGAAGGCCACTACTCATTCGAATTGAGGACTTTGTTGGACCTCTTGCCAAGATATCATCAACTCCGGGGACTTTGGTGAACGCATCAATGACGGTTTCCCCATCACTGGCGTCGGTAAGAATGTCAATGTCCCCGATGGTTTCTCTTCTTCTCCGCAATGATCCAGCGATTGTGACCTGCTTGACCTCTGGGAGCTCTCTCAGATATGTCACGACATCCTCTGCAACAAGCAGTGCATCGGCCAATAGCGTCCGCGTCAGGCCGGACCGAGCAATACTGATTCCTTGCTTGATGTTCTCTATTGTCTTCTTTCCCATGCCCTTGAGTCCGTCAAGTTTTCCATCCCGAATCGCTGCTTCCAGTGAATCGAGGTCAGTAACACCGAGTTCCTGATACAACAACTTAATCGTCTTTGGGCCGACATCAGGGATTGCCTCTAGGTCCCAAACTCTTACAGGAATCCGCTCTCTCAGCTGGTCCAAGAGTTTTATCGTGCCCGTGTCGAGGTACGACTCAATCTTCTTGGCAATCGCCGTTCCTATGCCTGGGATTTCCGTCAGCTCGTTTCTCCCACGAATTGCCTCAATGTCCTCACCCAGACCAGTGACGGACCTAGCAGCTCTGGCATATGAGAGATGCTTGAACTTGTCCTTCCCCTCAACCTGCAGAAGCAGAGATATCTCTCGAAGAGCCTTAGCTACCTCTTTGTTCTTAGTCAATAGAATTCCTCCCACTCAGCAGACCAAGGGACAATCGATCTGATTGCTTCAACGACGGCCTTGAGGTTCTCCTCGGGGGTATCCACAGTGATCACGCAGCCAGGGGCTATTACTAGGTTCTTGAGACCTGCCTCACGCGCAGCTTGCAAGACCTGCTCCTTCACGTCGTCGGAAGTGCCTGTTCTCAGTACACCGTTGTGATCTATGCCACCCAGAACTGTCTTCCGAGAGAGCTTCTTGCCCTCTGCCAGATTGAGGTCTGCACTCTGATCTTCCCAGTTTAAGGCATCTATGCCGGGAACACGGGCAATCTTGTCAAAACGAATCTTCTCATCCTCCTCCTTGGCGTGAAGATGCATAACTATAAACTTGGCCTTCCCACGTATCTTAGAGATGAGCTTGGCATCGAACGGGTGCACAAACCTTTCATACTGTTCATCTGTTACAGCTGAATGTGTTGCGTGCTGTGTCGCCACAAAGACTCCGTCAGCGCCTGCATCGAGAGTGGCTCTGGCAAAGTCAATCATCACGTTGGTTATCATCTGAAGGGCTGTTTCTAGTACGTCGGGACTCTCTTCCATGTGTTTTGTCAGAGGCCTGTCGCTAAGTTTGTCAGCCACCATCGATGGATCGAATACAGTGGACACGGTCGGAACCTTGTCCTGAGCATAGTTTCGGATGAGCTGAACGGCCTGAAGTTGCCTCCCAAATTCGCCGTTATTCACATCAAGTGGTTCCAGCACCTCCCAATCACTAGATTGCTGGACAACGCAGCTCTCACAGGTCGTGGAACCAGAGATTGCACCATCATATACAGCCTCACACCCCCAGTCGACTACAGGGTATCGACCGTGGAATGATATCTTCAAGAGATCGTGGTTGTACAGACGATGAAAAGCAATCTCCTCAGCGGCCAGCCCCTCTGGAGTTCGGTCTCTTTCTGGATGGTGTTTCCAGATCGATATTGGGATTCTATCTTCGAGGTTTCCAAGAAGGGTCTGTTTGAGAAGGTCGAACTTGGACATAGTACTGGAAAGACCTGACAGCGCATAATGAGGGTTTCGAAGCACGACCACACCATCGGCGAGTCCATCCCCTCATGAGTTCCAGACTGCTTTCCAAGTAAAATACGTTTACGGCGGTTAGGCTGCTCACGTTACTCAGCAAGAAACGTTCCCCTGTTCTAGAATACTCTACCAGAAGTAATATCAACTTCATACTCAGCTCCATCACTTGCCATTGCTTGGAGGAAAAGGCTTGTCGCACCAGACTGCTGTGTTTAGCCCAGATGAAATGCTCAAGTTGGAAGGCATTGACGAGCTGGACGCAATGCGAGTCGAACCAAATCCGTTCTGGAACCGACCGCGTCTAGACATCACATGGAGTCTCCCTGTGATGTCGGGTCTTCTGGAGAGCGAACGAATCAACATCCAGCAGATGAGATTGGCAACCCGGGAAGAGCTGGCACTCTATCACGATCCATCATACATAGAAACCCTGGAGCTGTTTGGCAATATGGGGACAGCATTCTCTTCGCGTTTCGGACTTGATACAGATGAGTGTCCGGTGTTCTATCAGGTTGACAAGTATGCCAGCTTCCCGGTAGGTGCAAGCATTGATGCGGTGATGGGCGTCGCAGATGGCAAGTTTGAAGATGCAATGTCATTGTTTGGCGGGTTTCATCATGCATATTCGTCCAATGCAGGTGGGTTCTGTTACTACAACGACACAGTCATTGCGATAAAGAAGTTCAGACTGAAGTATCCGAAACAGAGAGTACTCTACCTAGACACAGACGTCCACCATGGTGATGCGACTCAACAGGCCTTCTATGACGACCCGAATGTCCTTACAATATCCACTCACGAGTTGAGCATGGGATTCTTCCCCGGGACAGGCCGTCCAGAGGAGATAGGTACAGGCGAAGGCAAGGGCTACTCTGTAAACATTCCATTGCCACCACTAACAGACGACTTTGAGTACTGGAAGGCCTTTGAGGAACTTGTGGTGCCAATTTGGCTCGCTTACAAACCAGACCTAGTCTTCTGGAATGCTGGAGCAGACGCCCACATGGATGATCCTCTTGCTGATCTTCTTCTGAATCTGGACACATACCATCGACTCTCAAAGACCATTCGACAGCTTGTACATCTCGGAAACAGAAGACTGGTTGTAGTTGGAGGTGGAGGATACCATCCTGTAGCTGCAGCAAGAGTATGGACTGTACTCCTGGCAGACCTTGCAGACATCGCGTTGCCCCCACTTGTACCTGCCGCTTGGATAGAGCTCTGTCAAAAGTACGGTCTGGAAGTGAAACGGGGAGGCTGGACAGACCGTCCGACGAGGATGTATGCTGAGCATGAGGCCAAGGTCAAGAGAGCTGTGGATGAAACCATAGAGCAGGTCAAAGAACTCATCTTCCCATTCTTTGGACTAGAGTGAATCCAGAGTCATTTCTTCAAACCGAGCAGGCATCTGTGACCTGTGTGGCCCACGTATAAGTCGAGAATCTTGAAGCCTTGAAAGACCTCATCGACCTCTTCCACAGTGAAGTAGTGATGTGGAATGCCTGCCTCGGGCCCGCTTCTAGGGATGTATGTGCCAGGCTCAATCGGCTCCAGCTTCCAGTCCATACTTCCTCTATCTGGAACCTGCGAGAGTCTGGGAAATGTCGCGAAGATTACTCCGTCACTTCTCAATACACGCTCTATCTCACTCACAGTGAACAGTATACCATCGATTCTATTGTGATGGAGGACCTGAGTTGATATGACTGCGTCAAAGAAATCATCCTCAAAGGGGAATGGGTCTTCCATCCTGTGCCGTAAGAGATGGGCCGTCAAACACTCCTCTTCTAACCAATCATGTGCCAAAGAGAGTGCTTTCGGAGAAACATCAAAGCCGTGAACCTCGAAATTCGACTTGGCCAAATAGACAAGATGACGGCCTGTTCCGCAGCCCAAGTCTAGAACCCGTTCTACATCTTGGTCTCGAAAGACTCTCACGACACGTTCTATGTCTGCGTGGGGCTCAGTGAAGTATCTGCCCCTCTCTGCGAAGATGTCGTCCCATTCTGGCATCTCTGTTAGTGACGGCTAGAATGTCCATGATATGCCTTGTGCTCTCTGTGATTCGCATGAGATAAAAGGAGATTTGTGACACGTGGCCGCTCACGGTATGGAGAAAGGTGCTTCGAGTTTGAGACTAAGGTATCTACTTCTGGTGTTCAGCATAGTCCTGATGCTATCAGGAGTCAGTCTAGCGGCAACTGTGCAGAGCGCATTTGGAACAGTGATCGTCACAGAGGTTGACTTTCAGGCCGCAGATGGTTCTTGGATCCATAGTACCCTTCAACGACCGCAGTACGCTACAGACACTAGTCCGCTGCCAGGAGTGGTCGTCATACATGGTGTCTTGCAGAGCAAGGAGTGGCTCATGGCCTTTGGAATTGAACTGTCAAGACGCGGATTTGTGGTATTGACCATAGATGCGAACTCACACGGAAACTCGGAACCAGGGACAGGTAGTGGTGTTGCTGCAATAGAGTTTCTTGCAGGTCTTGACTATGTCGATGGTTCTGAGATTGGTCTCATTGGGCACAGTATGGGCGGCGGGATAGCCTGGAGTGCCATTGAAGAGTCCTCAGTGGTTGTTGATGCACTTGTGTTGGTCGGAAGTTGGACCAACCGAAGTAGCATGCCTTACATACCTAGTACTCTATTTGCCATCGGAGAGTTCGACGCCCTATCCTCATTCGCCCGCAATCTGACT
>JBHLRV010000031.1:0-10096 GCA_048882205.1 Candidatus Thorarchaeota archaeon
ATGAGGGAGAGATGTTTGGCATCATAATCCAGATGCTAGGCTTCGACAGGGTCAGAGTGCGTTGTGAAGATGGCGAGATTCGAATTGGACGAATACCTGGCCGCATGAAGAAGAGGGTATGGATGCGTGTCGGTGACACAGTACTGATAGTGCCCTGGGAGTTTCAGTCTGATCTCAAATGCGATGTAACTTTCAGGTATCGGAATACAGAAGTCGAATGGCTCCAAAAGAAAGGCATCTTGAAGATGTTCTAGGCCAACCTTTTTCTGAGTAGTCAGTGGACGACTTGATACGAGGCATAGGTGCTTCTCGAAGGAAGACACTCCGAATTGAAACGATTGGACAAAGAGCATGAGCGGATACTCTCCGAGCTCGACCGCCGCAAGATGAAGCGACGGAAGGACTCAGACGAGTTCAAGGTTGTTGAGGGAGTCATTGACCCGCCGACACTCAAAGCACTCTATAGGCTACTAAACAAAGGAGTCATCAATGCAGTACATGGCGTCATCAGCACAGGGAAAGAGGCAAATGTCTACCGAGGAGAGGACCTTGATGGAAGACCAGTTGCAATCAAAATCTATCGAGTTTCTACTGCAGAAACTGACTTCATGCTCGAATACATCGTAGGCGATCCAAGATTCAGACGTATCAAGAGGCGAAGCAGAGCCCTGATACCTCAATGGACACTCAAAGAATTCAAGAACCTCACGCGTTATCATGATGCGGGTGTACGTGTTCCCAAGCCAATAGCTGTCGACCGAAATGTATTGGTCATGGAGTTCATAGGTAATCCCAAGACTGCCGCTCCCGCACCGCTCATGAAGACAATAGACGTTCCGTCGCCCGTGAAAGTCTTCAATCAACTGATTGAGATGGTTCGTATTGGCTACACCAAGGCAGGCCTAGTTCACGCTGACCTGAGTGAGTATAACGTACTATGGTTCAACGGACCTGTGATAATTGACGTTTCTCAGGCCGTACTCACAACTCATGACAACGCCAAACGGTACCTGATTCGTGACATCCAGAACATAGCAAGCTTTTTCCGGAAGCTAGGAGTGGAGCCGGAGAATCCAGAAGAGATTGCCGAACACATATTGTCCTCTGGTGAAGAATAGATGCATTTCCAAGAAACTGTCAGAGTTCCTGCAGAAAGAGTAGGCGTCATTGTTGGGCGTAACGGCAGAGTCAGGAAGAAAGTGGAGCAATTGACGAACACCAAGATTGAGGTAGACCCTGAAGGCGTTGTGACT
This sequence comes from Candidatus Thorarchaeota archaeon, assembly GCA_048882205.1. Taxonomy (GTDB): domain Archaea; phylum Asgardarchaeota; class Thorarchaeia; order Thorarchaeales; family Thorarchaeaceae; genus SMTZ1-83. Next base: position 1,254 of record JBHLRV010000031.1, read on the forward strand.
ATTAGGAGTCCAGAAGAGACTGAGGATCCTGTTCTAGCATGGAAGGCACGTGACATTGTTCGTGCCATGGCCCGGGGCTTTAGTCCTAAGAATGCACTCTCTCTGATTGATGAAGATGCACGACTCGTAATCATCTCGCTCAGGGAGATTGTTGGTTCTTCGCCCAACCAGCTGAAACGAGTAGCTGGCAGAATCATTGGAGAGAATGGCAGAACAAGAAGAGCAATCGAGCAAACCACCGAGACCAAGATATCAGTATACGGAAGGACAGTCTCACTAATCGGGTTTGATCCGGGTCTCCAGTATGCGCATAGAGCAGTCGACATGCTGATTGGAGGAGCACCTCATAGCGCAGTCTATTCAATGCTTGAGAGAGCTCGAAGACAGATGAGTCGCCTTGAAGCGGAGCTCTGGGAGGACACTGACCTCTGAACCTCGAAGAGTTGTAATACCTCCTCTAATAATCCCAACTCTTCATTCTCTAGAATGACTAAGATGAACAAGACTCACCAGTCAGAAGAAGAGTTTCGAGGTATCTCCCCCGCTGAGTTCTTCTACAGAAATCGTCAGATGGCGGGTTTTGGCAACCCTACCCAGTCAGTCTACTCCACTGTCAGAGAGCTAGTAGAGAACAGCTTAGATACCTGCGAAGATGCCCAACGACTCCCGAGAATACAGGTAAGTATTCAGTCCCATAGCTCCGATGTGCTCACAGTAAGTGTTGCTGACAATGGAGCAGGAGTCCCATATGCGCACGTTGCAGAGGCCTTTGGCCGGATTCTCTATGGTAGCAAGTTTGGCTACAGACAGAAACGTGGCACTTTTGGCCTTGGGGTGACAATGGCTGTTCTCCACGGACAAATCACAACAGACGAACCTGTCTTGGTTCACACTCGAACAGCGGAAGGTCCCGGTATGATCTTCCGAATTCTCATTGACGTCAAACAGAACATTCCTATCGTCGAGAATGAAGAAGTACTGAAAAGGAGTGGACAGGGCACCACAGTGACTGTCAACTTGAGAGGCGACTTGAAGCGCGCTCGAGAGAGAATAACAGAGTATCTCAGACTAACGACTGTTGCCTCCCCCCACGCTCGAATTGCTTTAGTGGTCGACGACTCACCGACCCAAGTCATGGGCGGCTTCGTAGATTCGATCCCAGAACTGCCAGTTGTAGCCAAACCCCATCCCAGGGCTGCTGACCTGGAGCTGCTTCGTCGACTCATTGAGAATACCAGACCGAGGAATCTTCACGACTTTCTGGTTGACTCCTTTCAACAGTTGGGAACCAGGACTGCAACACGCCTTCTTAGATTCGTAGCAATGGAGCCGAACACCCAAGTCAAGACGTTGGAACGCGAAGATCTCTCTCGACTAGGTGCGGCACTCCGTAGGTTCGACGGTTTTAGCAGCCCCGACGGTAAGAGTCTCAATCCCATTGGAAGGGATGCTTTTCTCGAGTCAATAGGCGCGACTTTCAACGCCTCAGTCCTCAAATATGCGCGTGGAGCGTCTTGTGAATGGGAAGGAAACGCTTTCGCGATTGAGGGTGTATTGGCATTTGGTGATGATTTTCCACTTGGAGACGTTCCGACGCTCTACCGTTTTGCCAATCGTGTGCCTCTTCTCTACAATGCAAGTGAGGATGTCTTGTTCAAAGTTCTAAGACGAGTCAACTGGTCTAGGTATGGAACAACAGGTCCGAAACCTTTTGCATTGTTCATCCATTTCTTCTCCACGAGGGTGCCATACAAGGCAGCAGGAAAACAGGCTCTTGCCCAAGTCCCACAGATTGCGGAAGAGGCTCTGACAGTCTACCGCAGACTAGGACGTTCCCTGAGCAAGTCCCTCAAGAAGCATGATCGTTCCTTACGTGAAACCAAGAAGATGAAGGAGTTCTCAGAGATGTTTCGATTGGTGGCCAAGTATGGGTCAGCCCTTGCAGAGTCAGATACAGTTCCTTCAACAACCAAGATGGTGAAGATCCTTTTCGAGGCAAACAAAGATGTCTGAGAGAAGCGCTTTCGATGTATTAACATCACTGGGAAGAGAGATTGTCGATGCACTTCAGGAGAGTGAGTTCCCGATTTTGAGTCTGCCTGACAGAGGGACCACGAACATACTGTATGACCCGAATCTCGATCAGTTCGTCCTTGGAAGCTCACAAGTTAAACGTGACTCCAGCAACGTCAAACACGTTCGCAGTTTTGCACAACTCGTCTGGGTTGCTCATTTCGCAAAGCAGCTTCTCCAGGCAAAACGCACTAGCTCACTTCGAGACCTTTACTATTCAAGTGAGGCATTTGGTCTGGAGTTCAGTAACCAGACAGAATCTGACAGAATAATCGTTGACCTCGAGTGTCTGACTGGCTTACCAAGGGAGGTTCTTGGGATATTCCCTGAGGAACACTCATCGGTCTTTGGCAGCGTGACAATGGAGTACACTGTTCCGGGATACGAAGGCCGGAACGTGGACCTTACAATGAGCCCGGATGGTCTACCTATTGGCCGTGCTCTTACTACCGCTAGGCCCATCAGGACAGATGCTGAGATCATCTTGGCCGTAGAATCTGGTGGAATGTTCTCCCGGTTGATAGAAACAAAGGCATGGGACAGATACAAGGCGGTGCTCGTACAGTTGGGAGGTCAGCCTCCTAGGTCCACCAGAGTCCTTATGAGAAGACTCCATGAAGACCTGGGTCTCCCTGTCCTCATATTCACGGATGGGGACCCCTGGGGAATGCACATTGCTCAGGTGGTAATCAGTGGCAGTGCGAATTCTGCTCACGTCAAGGGTCTGACGATTCCCGGTGCCAAATGGATTGGCGTGACTCCCAATGACATAATTGAACACTTACTCCCTTCAGAACCCATGAATAGTGCTGATCTCAAACGCCTGGACGAGCTATCTCGGGATGTTCGCTATACCAATAGAGAATGGCAGGAACACATCCAGCAGTTTCGAGAACTTCGGAAGAAGGCGGAGCAACAGGCCTTCAGTAGACACGGAGTGGACTATGTCGTTGACACCTATTTGTCAGACAAGCTAGCGTAGTTCAGAGTCCAAACAGCTGAAACATGAATAGAAGAGCAACAGCCCCATATGCTATAATCGCCTGAAGCAGCACCAGTAGACTGACGTTCTTCTTTTCTGTCACATTCTTCAAAAAGTGGGGCAATATCCAGTACATTGTATAAGGTCCTGCAACCTCCAAAGTGCCATCTTCTCTTGGCTTTGCGAATTTCCTGTACTCTCCATGTGTGCGGTTGATGCGGACCTTGTATATAATGTAGAGCAGGAAGTTCAGCCCGAAGGGCAGATACAAGAAGACTGCCAGGCGGTCCATATTGCCAAGTATCAATGCTGCAGCCATTGCTGCTCCGATAGGTAGCCTCCCAACGTCACCTGGCAGAATCCTTGCGGGATATCTGTTGTACCACAGAAACGCCACTGATGCACCCATTAGGGCACCAGCCACAACCCCCGCGTCCGCCTGTGTCTGAGGAACTGCTACTCCTGCAGTGAGCGGCAGCAATACCACATAGAGAACTGTTGCAGATGAGTTTACAGCCGAGAGTCCCGCCTCGAGACCATTCATCCCTCCATACATGTTCGTCGAGTCAATAATGAAAGTCATCATCAGCGGCACAACCACAAGTGGGTATAGAACTCCAAGGTCAACGGTGCCGAGGAAAGGGATTGACATGGTTGTCGTGCCCACTTGCATCACTATCATCGGTATTGAAGCAATCATAGGGAGGAATATCTTGGTCCGGTTCCTGAAGTCCAAGCTATCATCTAGGAGTCCTATTATTGCAGCCATTAGAATCGAAACCATTGCCGCCAAGAGTCCTGGGTTCACAATGTCTTGGGCCTGAAAAGTCGTTAGTCCAATCACAATCAGAAGAGACGTGACAATTGCGAAGAGAACCACGATACCTCCTCCCTTAGCAACTTCTGGTCTATCTCTCTTGTGAACATCAATGCCCACAAACCCCTTCTGCTTCAGAATCTCTATCATAGACGGAAGTACGAGTACCACGACTAGAAACGCGAGTACTGTGGCAATCAGAATAGCTAGCAATCGTTTCTTTTCTCCTATCGAGCGTTTCACATTCACCCTGTTTTACACTTTTTGGATGTATGCAGCTTCGTGCATGCTTTCAACCTACGAAACGTATTTAACGAATCCAGAGGTTCGACCGCATCGTTCGCGGCCAAACCAGAGCAGATCTTGGCGCGAGCCCGAGCGATTCACGGTGATTCGTATTGAGCCTGCTGCATAGACGAATAGCGACATTCGCATTATTGGCGTTGTTTCTCGTAGGCAGTGCTATGACAGTGGTTCCACTGGCAGCACAGTGGGATTCTAGCGTGGCACACGACGCAACGCAGCAGTCGACCGTCGCAGATTCCACAAACAATCTCACAGTTCCATATGTGGATAGGCACTACGGGGCTGCTGATGGAATAATCGATCCGTTCGAATATGCAGCCGACTTCACAGATCCCGTGACGGGCATCACTGCCTATCTTGAACATAATGGCACCACGCTCTTCCTTGGACTATCTGCTCCCACCTCGGGTTGGATTGCTGTTGGATGGCAGAACTACACCGATAGTTTCACTGTGGCCGGGCTGAACCAGAGTGATCTTCTGTTTGGTTATGCACCCGGCACACCATCTGAAGACTACTGGAGAGCCCGAGATAGCGATGCTGGGACGGTCCATTACATATTGACAAGTCGCAATGGCAGCTTGTTGCAAGAGGGAGACTTTCCAACAGACGAGATGAATGATCCATTCTCTGCACTGCCTGCACTTGACATGTACAGAAACATGGTTCTCGCGGGTGGTGGCATGCGACTGGGTGAAGTCCGACATTTCATCATTCCCGCCGAGGAGGCCTATTCCGCTGATCCTTCACACCAGCTCTATGGATTCGACCTAGAGTACGAAACTACACTAACCAGGCTGAAGAGAGGCGCCTCAGTACTAACAAGCAATACAAGTAATCCTGCCAGATTAAGTCAGGTAGTGTTTAGCGAACGGAGAGGCATCGGGACACTCCAGCACCTCCCAGATAACGATCAGACTCGAGTCCTATCCGCGAATGCCAGTGATGACGGGGAAACCACTCAACTTGAGTATGTACTCCAAATGATCAGTGAGGATTCAGAGGACATATCTATCCTAAATGTTACCGACAAAGCATATCCATTCGTCTTCTTGTACGGCAACACAGAAGACTTCGGCGAGCTACCTGTGCAGCATACCTTCTGGTCTAGTCCTGTAATGATGCAGTTTGAACCCAATACAGCACCAACATTGCTGATAGAGAGTCCAACCTCAGTAGATCCACTCGTCTGGGTGGATGAGTTCAAGGTCAATGCCACAGACAACACCTTTGTTAGAAAAGTGGAATACAGAGTTGACAATGAGGACTGGACGGAAATGGAGTACGATTTCATATCAGGTCTGTGGGAATACCGTTTGGATCTTTCAGAATACGCCGAGGGTCCACACACTGTTTGGTTTAGTGGAACAGACCCGTCAAATACAACCGGCGTGACCTTTGTCAATGTAACAATCTCACGTCCATACACCCCATATCTTGGTATGGAGCTTAGTGTGACAAGAGCCTATAGGACCGAAGCGTACCACACGGCACTGGTAGACGATCAATACACAATCAGGAATAATGGTTCAGCGGCCATTGGAGCATTGGAAGTATTCCTTCCACTGGAATACGCCTCCAATTTCCTCTCTCTTACGGCCGAGGACTCCCAGGGCAATGAGATTGAAGTCACCAAGCTTCAGAACCTTGGGGGTATGATGCATTGGCGACTTCATTTCTACGAACCTGTAGACTATGGACAAACGTACATATTCACAACCAACATGCGAGTGCATGCTTTCGATATTCTGACTGACTTAATCAACAAAGAATATGACTTGAAGTTCTTGAAGTTCCCCGTTCTTCCCTACCCAATAGACAGTGCCTCCTTTCGCCTAGTCCTCAGAACAGGTGACTCTCTCTCACCCAATTTCCTCAGTCCTGACACAACAATGGAGAATCTCGCCCCGTTTACGATTGAGAAGTTCGAAACCGCCTTTCGGTCATTCTCTCCATTCATTGTGGCAGACCGTACTACAACTGTGACCGTTGATCCATGGGGCTGGCTATCCTATAGAGAAACCATTTCGCTTCACAATATTGGGCCTCCCGACACTCCTGAAGACAAGGTTTCCTTTATCCTGCCTGCATACTCCACAGGGACAAGAATCTTTGACCGAGTCGGCATTCTGGCCAAATCGCAGCTCTCTCTGTCCGGGGAATGGAATGTTTCAAGGGAAGTTGAGATTGACCTTTTGGGTGACCGCTTCGGGGAACAGCTGCTGCCGGGATACTCTTACAAGTTCAACATCGACTATTTGGTTCCGATTAGTGAGTTTGAGCAGCTAATAGAAGGCGCCAATCTCTTGAAGATACCTCTGGGTAGTCTGCAGGGGATTGTGGCAATCTCACACACAATCGACCTGGTTCTGCCCTATTCTGTGGATACATTGCAGGCCTATGGCAGCTATAGGCTCCTATTCGGCGTATTTGATACGACTCTCCGGTACCAGATGGCCAACACCTCTGAGTACAATCCAACGGCAGTCCAGATTCTCTACCGAACGTCACCAATCGTTTTAGTACGACCTCTAGCCTTTGCTCTCATAATGGGTCTCATCGCCCTTGCATACGTCGCATTCAAAGGAGTCGACACGGGAGTCAGGCCAGAGGACCTGGAAGATGATGAGTTGCCGACTGCTGACAAGCGGCAGGTTGGTGCACCACCCATTCTGCTGAGGGACTTTGCCAATCTCTACTCAAAGAAGACCGCCCTGAGCATGGATTTAGAAAAGCTCGAGGCTGCAAGAAGAAGAGGTAAGGTCAAGAAGAGGGAGTTCATGATACGTGAGCGTGACATAAAGTCACAGCTTGAACAGATTGACTCTCAGCTGCCCTCCCTCAAGAATGATCTTGGTGGATACGGTACAAGGTATAGGGACATGATATCCCAGATTGAGCTCCATAATGAGAGGATTGAGGGTGCCAAGGCAGGTCTCCGCCAGTTACTCTTGCGAAAGAAGAAACAGAGAATCAGTCGCGTGGCTTTTGAGAGGTCTCGACAGGACTACCTGAAGACGATCCAGAAGGCTACGACAGCCATCGATCGGATTCTGCTGTCAATTCAGGAGGAAGCCGGCGAGATTTAGGTGCTTGGTGCCATCTTCAGCAAGTCTTATCAAACAGAATCGCAAGTGAATTTCCCCCTTGGGGGCATAGATATGAGTAAGTACCTGAATCGTGATGAAGTCAGTGCTCGTGATTTGCTCAGTCCCAATACGAAGGCGCTGCAGATGTATCAGTATCTGGCAGGGTCTCCCAAGCTGCAGTCTTATCTCCGAACGGCGAATAGGATGGCCGTTTCTAGGCTTGGTTACACTGACCATGGACATGTTCATGCCGAGGTGGCGACTTGGAACGCGCTAAAGATATTCGACATCTTGGATGAAACATTTCAACCCAACGTAGTTGCCGAAGGTATCGGTGATACGGATGATGCTCGCCTTGTTGTACTAGCCTCTACATACATGCACGACATGGGCATGGTGGTCCATAGGAACGAACACCCGCAGGCCTCATTGGCATTGGCTATCCCAATACTGGAACCCAAGCTGACCGAGATCTATGATGACCCCGCCAAGGCAACTGACATCATGAGCTTCATTCTCCATGGAATCTATGCTCACGATGATGACACGCAGTGTTTGACATTTGAGGCAGGAATCACAAAGCTTGGCGACGGGTGCGATATGACCAAGGGTCGAACGATAATTCCGTTCCAGAAGGGCAAGGTCGACATACACTCTGTGAGCGCCATGGCTATCCGTGACATAATCCTCGACAAGGGAGAAGACACTCCGCTTCGGATAACAGTCGCTATGGATAACCCTGCAGGAGTGTTTCAAGTTCAGGCTGTTCTGGAAAAGAAGATTTCGACTTCAGGGCTAATAGACCACATTGGAATCGACGTTCTAGTCAATGGCGACCGCCTTGTGCTAACTCAAGTCAAGAGACTGTTCAGAGTCCAATTGGAGGACTCCCCTGAAACAATTAGCGTGAAGGAAAAGTAGGTGGTAGCCCCGCCAGGACTCGAACCTGGGTCGCCGGGGCCAAAACCCGACATGATTGACCGGTTTGCATAGACCCTAAGAGAAGCCTATTCTACACCACGGGGCTGTTGGGGTTGTTTCCTCTAGAGGTCCTCTTCAAGTTTATGGTGTTAATCCGAAAGAATGAAGAGAGAAGCTTGATGTACCGGACGTGAGGGCGTTGACATGGGAAATGACATAGATACACAACTCAGTGGAGGTCCAAGAGTGACAACAGGGGGAAAGACAATGCCTGTGCAGTAGATGTAGAGCGGCCATATGACTCCTCGGCATCTGATGCCTGACTATCTCCATACTAGAAGAGAACAACCCAGCCGCTGAACATACCAAGGTACAGAAGGATTAACACTATGATAATTACAAGCCAACATCTGCGTTCCATAGTCTTCCCCTTCGCATCATGCCTTGTTATGTCCATCTACTGAGCACTCGACTTCACAATGAGCAACATCGCAGTACTCTCCTTCACCAGTGTTGAGAACCATGGACGAAGAGGCCGCAGTCAATCAGGCGCCTATTCCTCGTGACGCAGGAGATGTCGCATATGAATGCACAACATAACGGTGATCGGACCTCATGTTGATGAATAGTCAACAAAGAAGCGAGTCAGGCTCAT
>JBHLRV010000032.1:0-10092 GCA_048882205.1 Candidatus Thorarchaeota archaeon
GCTCGTGGCGCAGCTAGGTAGCGCAGCAGGCTTTTAACCTGAGGGCCGCGGGTTCAAATCCCGCCGAGCCCGCCACATCCCATGCTGAGTGGGGGACCGCAGTCAGAACTTGAGCAAAAACACACGGGGCGGCTATTGCGGCAAATGGGTGAGCTCGGACTTCTGGGTTCATGCTTAGGGAAGCGTATGCTCGCAGTAGTTCCCCCGTCCCACATAATCATGGTGTTGTGATATGGCAACAGACACTGAAGATACGGGGAAGTACTGGCCTGTCATTGAGGCCTTCTTCGACTACTATGGGCTAGTAGGCCAACATCTGGACTCGTTCAACCGTTTCATTCGGGAGGAGATTCAGGAGGTAGTCGATAGTGTGGCAAGGCTCAATCCGAAGGTCGAGGGATACCATGTAGAACTTGGAGACATCTCTGTTGAAGCTCCATCAGTCAGAGAGGCCGACGGGAGCGAGCATCCCCTCTACCCCAATGAGGCACGGATCAGGAACCTGACGTATGCAAGTAAGCTCTACCTCGACATGACTCCCGTACGGAAAGAGGGGTCCATCTCCACTCGCATGGAAACCATGAGGATCTACATTGGTGATATGCCTATTATGCTCCGAAGCGAGAAATGTCTTCTCCACGGCATGTCAGACGAAGAGCTCATAAAACATGGCGAGGATCCGAAGGATCCCGGCGGTTACTTCATAATCAACGGGTCAGAGCGCGTTCTTGTAACACAGGAAGATTTGGCGCCCAACAGGATTCTGATTGAAGAAGCAAGCAAGAGCTCGAGCTACACCCACATAGCAAAGGTCTTCTCGACCTCACGTGGCTTCCGCGCGCCGGTCACCATTGAGAGAAAGAGAACTGGGGAGTTGCGTGTATCGTTCCCGTCAGTGCCTGGCAAGATACCCCTTGCTATACTCCTGAAGGCCCTAGGCCTGGAGTCCGATAGAGAAATCGTTGATGTCATATCTGATGATGATGAGATCAGGAACGAGCTGATCGTCACCATCGAGCAGTCTGCGCCAATCAATGCTGGTCGTGAAGCTGAAGACAGCTCGACAAGGGAAAATGCTCTAGACTTCATTGGAAAGCGTGTGGCAGTTGGTCAGACAAAGGAATACCGACTTGCTCGTGCTGAGAAAGTGCTCGATCGCTATCTCCTGCCTCATATTGGAACAGAAGAGAATCATCGACTCCAGAAGGCATACTACCTTGGACAGATGGTGGAACGTCTGCTCGAGCTCGTATTGATCAAGAGGCAGGCAGATGACAAGGACCACTACGCAAACAAGAGACTGAAGCTGTCCGGAGACCTTCTCATGTCTTTGTTCAGAGTCGCACTCTACTCCCTGACTCGAGACATAAAGTACCAGCTGGAGCGTACTGCAGTACGTGGTCGCAAGCCCAATATTCGGACGGCTGTCAGAGCTGATGTCATCACTCAGAGACTTAAACACGCCCTTGCCACGGGCAACTGGGTGGGAGGCAAGGCAGGCGTATCACAACTGCTTGATCGTACAAACTACATCTCATCCCTCTCACACCTGAGAAGAGTGGTTTCACCCCTGTCTCGTTCACAGCCACACTTCGAAGCGAGAGACCTTCATTCTACACACTGGGGGAAGATATGTCCGAACGAAACCCCTGAAGGCCCTAACTGCGGCCTAGTCAAGAACATTGCTATGATGGCCTACATCTCCGTCGGTACTGACGAAACTGCGGTAGAGAAGGCTCTTCTCAAGGCAGAGGTCGAGCCAATTGAGAAACTCAAAGGAAAACGAGGAACGAAGTGGGCAGATGTCTTCCTGAATGGTCGACTTGTTGGAATTCATCCAGCACCTCAGGTCTTGGCCAAGACCATGCGACAGAAGCGGCGTGCTGGCGAAATCGACCATGAAACCAACATCGCCTATTATGAGAATACGAATGAGGTCCAAGTCAACTGTGATGCTGGCAGAGTCCGACGTCCAGCAATTGTGGTCGAGAATGGCAAGAGTCGACTGACTGATGAACACCTGAGGATGGTTGAGGATGTCGAGTGGGGCTACGTAGACCTGATGAGGAACGGTATAGTAGAGTTCCTCGATGCCGAGGAAGAGGAGAACACTCTCATCGCAATGTACCCCGGCGAAATCGGACCCAACACAACTCATATGGAGATTGTTCCTTCCACTATCTTGGGCATCTCCGCAGCACTCATTCCATTCCCAGAGAGAAATCAGTCGCCTCGTAATGTCTACATGGCTGGTATGGCTAAGCAGTCTGTAGGAGTTCCGGCATCAAACTTCAGGTACCGTGCGGACACACGGTCTCATTTCTTCCATTATCCCCAGATTCCACTCGTAAAGACAAGGGCTATGGACTCTATAGGGTACGAGGAGCGTCCAGCACTGCAGAACTTCGTGGTTGCAATCCTCTCATTTGAGGGTTACAACATCGAGGATGCACTCATAATGAACAAGGCCTCAGTCGAGAGAGGTCTTGGCAGGAGTACCTTTGCGCGGGTCTACGAGAGCGAGGAGCGCAAGTATCCGGGTGGGCAAGAAGACAGATTCGAGATTCCTGACCGTAGTGTCAGAGGATACAGAGCTTCAGAGTCCTACCGCAATCTTGGTGAGGACGGTGTCATCGAAACCGAAGTAGAGGTCCAAGGTGGCGATGTTCTCATCGGCAGAACTTCTCCGCCAAGGTTCTTGGAAGAGTACTCCGAGTTTGAGATAGCTTCGCCTAACCGTCGTGAAACATCGGTTGCTGTACGTCATGGCGAGTCAGGAGTGATAGACAGCGTCATCCTGACCGAAACCATCGATGGTAACCGTTTGGTCAAGGTAAAGGTCCGTGATCTTCGTATACCAGAGCTTGGCGACAAGTACGCATCACGGCATGGTCAGAAAGGAGTCATCGGCTACATCGTCCCACAGGAGGACGTACCCTTCACCGAGAGCGGGGTTGTTCCAGATCTAATCATCAATCCACATGCAATTCCCAGCCGAATGACCATTGGTCAGATCCTTGAGATGATTGCTGGAAAGGCGGCATGTCTTGACGGGAAACAGAAGGACGGTTCACCGTTTTGTGGCGTGACTGAGGAAGAGCTGTTTGAGCAGCTAAAGAGTCATGGTTTCCAGCACAATGGAAGAGAAGTGATGTACTCTGGAATAACAGGAGAGAAACTAACTGCTAACGTCTTCATGGGCGTCATTGCCTACATGAAGCTCCATCACATGGTCAGTGACAAAATACACGCACGTGCCCGTGGCCCCGTCCAAATCCTCACCCGTCAGCCAACCGAAGGAAGAGCAAGAGAAGGGGGTCTCCGGTTCGGAGAGATGGAACGGGACGTTCTCATTGGCCATGGAGCGGCAATCTTGCTCAAAGGCCGCCTGCTGGACGAATCCGACAAATCAAACATGCTCGTCTGTGAGGATTGTGGCCTAATCGGCGTCTATGATAGGAACAAGGACCAATACTACTGTCCCATATGCGGAACAGGGGCAAAGATCAGTTCCGTTGTTGTGTCCTACGCCTTCAAACTCCTGATTCAAGAGATGATGTCACTCGGCCTAGCCGCCAGGCTTCGCTTAAAGGAGATGATCTAATGATTACCGGACTGACAACCAAGAAGATCGATGCAATCGAGTTTGGTCTTCTCAGCCCAGATGACATCAGGAAGATGTCTGTAGCACAGATAGTCGTTGCAGACACATACGACGAAGATGGCTATCCAATCGAGTCAGGAATCATGGACCCGCGGTTGGGAGTCATTGACCCTGGTCAGAGATGCAGGACCTGCGGGAACAGAGTCGGAAACTGTCCAGGCCACTTTGGCCACATCGAGCTTGCAAGACCAATCATGCATGAGGGCTACGCGAAGGTCATTCACAAGGTCCTCCGAAGTGTCTGTAGAGAGTGCAACAGAATCCTGCTGAACGAAGATGAGATTGACCACTACAACCGGCTCTTCAAGAGATACCCTGAGATTGGACAAAAGACCGCTAATCTCTCGAAGGACATCCTCAAGCGTGCTGCAAAGGCAAAGTCATGTCCACACTGCAGTGAGGAGCAACTCAAGCTAAAGCTCGAGAAACCCACCTCCATCTATGAGGTCGGTGAAGCCGGTTCAGTTCGTTTGACTCCAATTGACATCAGGTCCCGTCTGGAAAACATCTCCGACGAGGACTACGCCTTACTTGGCATCAATGCAGAGGCTGCCAGATTGGAGTGGGCAATCCTAACAGTACTACCAGTTCCTCCGGTGACAGTTCGTCCTTCAATAACTCTCGAGTCTGGAGTGCGGTCAGAGGATGATCTTTCGCACAAAGCCATAGACATCATTAGAATAAACCAACGATTGAGAGAAAATCTTGATGCGGGCGCCCCGCAGCTAATAGTGGAAGACCTCTGGGAACTCCTTCAGTATCACTGTACAACCTACTTTGACAACGGCGTCAGCGGCATCCCGCCAGCCCGTCACAGATCCGGTCGGGCCCTCAGGACTCTAGCACAGAGACTGAAAGGAAAGGAAGGTCGATTCCGCTCGAACTTGTCAGGGAAGCGTGTCGATTTCTCAGCCCGTACAGTCATCTCACCGGACCCGAACCTTAGCATGAACGAGGTAGGTGTGCCGGAGCAGATTGCCAGGATTCTCACCATTCCACAGAGGGTCACTGAATGGAACATTGAGGAGATGAAGGAGCTAGTCTTTCGTGGTCCGGACAGACACCCTGGTGCAAACTATCTCATTCGTACAGATGGACGCAGGGTGGACCTGAGGTTCGTGAAGGAGCGGTCCATCATTTCGGACACAATCGAACCCGGGTTCATTGTAGAACGTCACTTGGACAATGGCGATATTGTATTGTTCAACCGCCAACCATCACTGCATAGAATGTCAATAATGGCCCACGAAGTACGCGTGATGCCATACCGTACATTCAGGCTGAGTCTCTATGTCTGCCCGCCCTACAACGCAGACTTTGATGGCGATGAGATGAACCTTCATGTGCCTCAGTCCGAAGAGGCCCGTGCAGAGGCCAGAGTTCTGATGAGAGTACAGGAGCAGATTCTCTCCCCGCGATACGGCGGCCCCATCATTGGCGCACTTCAGGACTACATCTCTGCTGCTTTCTTGCTGACCAGAAAGTCAAGTCTGTACACTGAGAATCAGGTAAACCAACTATTGGCCACAGGTCAGTTCACTGGCGAGCTTCCACCTCCGACTATTCTTAGCCCGGTGAAGCTATGGACTGGAAAACAGATATTCAGCATGTTTATTCCCGAGGGTATCAATATCTCATTCAAGGCCAATGTCTGCAGAAAGTGCAACGTTTGCGAGAAGGATGACTGTCAATACGATTCTTATGTTGTAATCCGGAATGGCGAGCTCTTGTTCGGCGTAGTGGACGAGAAGGCATTTGGTGCTGGCGAACCAGATTCATTGTTCCACCGAATAATCAAAGAAGAGGGCTCCACTGCAGCCCGTGTGTTCATGGACTCAGTAGGACGGCTTCTTGTTCGTCTGATCACTGACAGAGGCTTCACAATGGGTCTTGATGACGTGACTCTTCCCAGAGAGGCTGAGCAACGAATCAGGATCATCCTCGAAGAGGCAGACCACAAAGTGAACCAGCTGATTGAAACCTACAAGCGCGGAGAACTAGACCCGAACCCAGGTCAGACTCTCTTGGAAACCCTCGAACAGCGAATCATGGCCACACTAGCTGAGGCTCGAGACTCTGCTGGTGCTGTGGCTGGTGAACATCTCGGTCTTGAGAATGCTGCAGTTATCATGGCTCAGACTGGGGCGCGGGGTTCAAGACTGAACCTGTCACAGATGGCTGCAGTAGTGGGCCAACAGGCAGTACGTGGTGAACGAATCAGCCGAGGCTACATCGGTCGTACTCTCCCGCACTTTGAGAGCGGAGACCTGGGTGCCCGCGCAAGAGGCTTCGTGACATCCAGCTATAAGGACGGTCTTGACCCCATAGAGTACTGGTTCCATGCGGCAGGTGGCCGTGAGGGCCTTGTGGACACTGCAGTTCGTACATCCACATCAGGGTACATGCAGAGGAGGCTCATGACTGCGCTACAAGACCTGAAAGTAGAAACCGACGGGACAGTCAGAACAGCACCAGGTCGAATTGTCCAGTTCCGGTTTGGAGATGACGGTGTCGACCCAAGTAAGTCGGATCACGGAAGGTCAGTAAACATAGACATAGCAATCGAAAAGGTCCTGGGCAAAGCGAAGGTGAAATAGCGGAGGCGAAAAGTGATGTCGAAGACTAGTAAGGCGAAGAAGACGTCTACCAAGAAGACCGTAAGAAAGCCAAAGACGGAAACAAAGAAGAAAGCGACAAAGCCAAAGAAAGCACCCGCCAAGAAGCCAAAGACAACCAAGGTCAAGAGGGCTCCGAAGACAACCAAACCCTCTGTTGAAGGCATCGAGAAGTACATGGAGAAACGTCTTGCCAAGATGAGAGATGAGCGCCGACTTCCACCCAAGGTCCTGAATGAACTTGGCATCAAGATTAAGGAACATGACCTCACCAAAAGGGAGTTTGACGAGATATGCGACAACGTGATCGCGTCATATGAGATGTCACTCGTTGAGCCAGGTGAGGCGGTGGGAACAGTTGCCGCTCAGAGCATAGGCGAACCCGGAACGCAGATGACGCTGCGAACATTCCACTATGCAGGTGTCGCTGAACTTAGCGTGACGCAGGGTCTGCCACGTCTCATAGAGATTGTTGATGCACGAAATAACCCCAGCACACCCACGATGAAGATTCACCTTGCCGAAGAGATTGCTGGGGATCGCAATGAGGCCAAGAGAATCGCTCGTGACATCGAGATGGTCCTAGTCGAGAGTGTAGCAAGCAATGTGTCAATTGACCTTCTAAGACAAGCCATTGACATCCGGCTTGACCCTGAGTTGATGGAAGACAAAGGCCTGACCGTTGAGAGCGTCGCCGAAGCAATTCAGACCAAGATTAAGGCCAAGGGCGAAGTGGAAACCGGTGACAATGTAATCTTCGTTTACCCGGCAAACGATACGCTTGCAGATCTCCAACGCATGAGTGAGAAGATACGCGAAGTGCGAGTGAAGGGGATTAATGACGTGACTCACGTGGTCATTCGAAAGGAAAGTGGCGGTTACGTTCTCCATACTGAAGGGTCCAATCTTCAGGACGCACTCGAAATCGAGGGAATAGACTCTCACAGGGTGTATACAAACAATCTCAGGGAGATATACCAAGTCCTTGGCATAGAAGCAACACGCAATGCTATCATCAAGGAAGCCATGAGTGTTCTCAATGAACAGGGAATGGATGTTGATGTCCGCCATATCATTCTGGTTGCTGACATGATGACTGCCGACGGAGCAATAAGGCAGATTGGAAGACATGGCATCTCTGGTTCCAAGAACAGCGCTCTTGCTAGAGCAGCATTTGAAGTGACAATCAAACACTTGCTAGGAGCAGGGATTGCCGGAACAAAAGATCCATTGAGAGGCATTACAGAAAACGTGATTCTTGGGCAGCTGATTCCTCTTGGAACCGGCTCCATAGACCTTCTGATGACTCCATCTCGTTCCTCTAAGAGAAAGAAATGACAGAACGCAATCACACGGCGGAAACGTTAAAACAGAACTTCATTAGACGCACAAATACAACGAGGTCATGACAATTGAGCTTAAATCAGCCAATCGCCAGTGCAGTCAGCACCGGCAAATGCAAAATCGGTGCTAGATCTTCCATTGACGCCATCAAGACCGGCGAGGCAAAGCTGGTAGTCGTTGCAGCCAACTGCCCACGGAACGAATACGATGATATTGAGAGGTTCTCACAGCTCTCAGGAACAAAGGTTCTCGAGTTCAAAGGAACGTCCTGGGACTTGGGAGAGGTCGTGGGCAAACCATTCATGGTGTCCGCCATTGCAGTGATTGAGCCAGGTAACTCCAAGATTCTGAAGATGGCTTGAGGCGAGCTCTCTTGGTCCGAGTCAGGCTCTCCATGGAGGACATGGCGCTTATCGCCTCGTTTGAGCGAATAACAGGAGCAGCCGCTGTAGATGTGGTCCGTGACGACGAGGGCGAGCGCATCATATTTGTCGTTAGGCCCAAACAGCTTGGCAAGGCAATCGGTCGCGGAGGGGCCAATGTAAGGGCTGCAGCAGATGTCTTCGGCAGGACTATCGACGTTGTTGAGATGGCCGAAACAGCTGAAGAATTCGTGAAGAGCGCACTAGCTCCTGCACGCGTTGAGGAAGTGAAGATAGTCGTCCACAGAGATGGCAACAGAGTGGCCTCCGTGTCTGTGAAAACTGAGGACCGGGGCATTGCCATTGGCCGAGACGGAAGGAATGTTGCACGTGCCCGCATTCTGGCAAGACGCCACTTCGACCTCAGCAATGTGGTCATAGCATAGCAGTGAAACCCCACTTGGGATGAGGCTGCTGCGAGCCGACTTCTTATTAATAATCAAAGGAGTTGCCTTCTGAGGACCACTAGATGATTCTGAAAGACGAATGGCTTATTCCGTTGGGCGGCATCTGTCTTGCAGTTGCTCTGATTATCGGCCAGTTTCTCCCTGAGAATGAAATCCTCTCCTTCATAATGGGCATACTGATTGGCATGTCGATCATCCTCAATCTGGTCGGACTGTATAGAAGTCGATGAAGTCCATTGTAGAAGTCGAAACCGGACAAGACACATCATCTCAGACAGTTTCGGGTGCTAGAGCGTCCACCTCGGCCGGATGCATTTGACAATGCTTTTAAGGAAACCACGGAACGGAGCCGTGGCCACCAATAGAGAGCACCACACATGGTGGACCCATTATCATTACCAGGGGTACAGTACTTTGGCACGTGGAAAGAGCCCACTAGGCGAGTTCGCAGCAAGACCTCTTTTACGAAAACGCAAGAAGTTTCGCTGGAAGAAGGCGTCCTATAAGAGAAGAGTTCTCAAACTCAGACGAAAGACCGATCCGCTAGAGGGCGCTCCGCAAGCACGTGGGATTGTACTCGAGAAAGTAGGGATAGAGTCGAAACAGCCTAATTCGGCCATAAGAAAGGCTGTTAGGGTCCAATTATCGAAAAACGGTAAACAAATCACTGCTTTTATTCCGGGTGATGGTGGTCTGAAGTACATCGACGAGCATGACGAGGTAATTGTTGAGGGCATCGGTGGTGCAATGGGCGGAGCAATGGGAGATCTTCCAGGTGTAAGGTGGCAAGTCAGGAAAGTCAACGGAGTATCTCTAGAGTCACTGATATACGGCAAGAAAGAGAAGCCCATTCGGTAGGTCCATTCGAGTCGCGAGAGTTCAGGATGATTAATCCCGTCAAGAGAAGAAGAACTGGCTCTCAGCAGCAACCCTTATGAAATCAGGTCTAGGTAGGAACCGACATAGGGAGGTTGAATTATGAAAGAAACAAGTGTCTCTCTAACGCGTTTCCTATTCCAAATGATATTGGCTGTTCTACAGTTCATCGCAGCCTTTGGACTTCTCGTCTATCTGTTAGATACTTCACCAGACTTTGGACCTAGCGGCGGCGGAATGCTGACATTTCTCATAGGTTTCATCTTCTTCGCATTTGTGCACGCGCTATACCGGATAGTTGATGGAGTCTTGTCATGGCGATTGGCAGTCACAAAGAGTAGACAGATGTAAAGAACGACCTGAAAGGCTCTCTTGGCAACTATCAGATACGGTTCGATTACATTTCACATGGTATTCATTCAAATCCACTCCGTAAGCTCTAAAAGGAAACCATTCTGTGACGCATTAACTATCCAGCAGGACGAGTCCTATTCATGAGTATAATTCCCGACAGCAAGAAGAAACCGATACGTTAGGTGGTCGTAATGTCAAAGAAGAAGAAGACTGAGGATGCGGAGGAGGCTACTAAGAAGGCCACCGAGGAAGCAGCCAAGAAGACCACTAAGAAGGCCACCACGAAGAAGACGACTGCCAAGAAGGAAACACCGGCCAAGAAAGTAACCAAGAAGGCTCCGAAGAAAGCTGTAAAGAAGAAGACCGAGGAAGCTGATGAAGAGCCAGTTGAGAAGGCTCTTCATCAGCTT
>JBHLRV010000033.1:0-9982 GCA_048882205.1 Candidatus Thorarchaeota archaeon
GCAAACCGGCGAGAATGCCTCCAGGAAGATACACCAGAGCGAGTACTGCGACGTCCAGATTCGGATACCTGTCCAAGATGAATATCTCCACGAAGGGAGCCAAAAGTGCCGTGATGAAAGTGTCAAGAGCAGCCGCGATCACGAGTGCTGTCACTCCCACACCGAGGACTGCTCGTATTCCTGGTAGCGATGGCCTGCTGGGCAGGGCAACAATGGGTGGCTTATACCTAACCACAATCAGACCTCCAATCACATTCATCAAGGCATAGAACAGGAAGACCTCAACCAGACCGAACAGAAAGTAGACGATGAATCCTAGGAAGGCACCAACAACATTCCCGCGGGCGACCGCAGCCTCTCGATGTCCGAACGCTTCTGTTCTGTTGTTTCGAAGCACTCTCTCAGATACTTCCGTGTCACTTCCAACACGATAGAAAGCCGCACCCAGTCCCCAGATCAGACTATTCAGAATCAGAAGGTCGATGCTTCCAAACCAGACCGCTGCGGCCATGCCTATGTAGGCCATAGCTCTGATCAGGGCCCCAAAGAAAATCGATCCACGGGCACGGCCTCCCGTGGTCACCTTTCCGGCCACCGGAGAGAAGACTGCAATTCCCAATGTGAGCATTGAGAAAACTAGTGCCACTTGAGTGGCTGACGCGCCCATCAGATTGTAGGCAACAACTGGAATTAGGAAGCTCACCATGAAGAAGCCAAGACCACAAAGGAATGCTGAGTTGTAGACAGACTTGAGGCTCATCCAGTCGCTTGAAGGCATGCCTTCCATTGAAATCAATCGGGAGCTCGGAAACCCACCTATATTTCTTTGTAGCAACCTGGGGACTAAGTTCTCAGAGTGATTTGGATTTGTGTGGAAGATGTCTTTCTGGAGCGTCAGTTGATGATAGCATATATCATTCGGTTGAGCACCGTCTAACTTGGTCGATTCAAATGATTGATGATGTCATGGGTTATCTCGATACGAGCCTTGACCGTGCCATAGACGACTTGAAGAGCATAGCAAGCATTCCCTCCATTGCGGCCCAGAACGAGGGGATAGAGGAGTGCTCTGAGATGCTTCTAGATATGCTAGAAGCGAGTGGCATCAGGACGAAGCTTCACGACACATCAGGCTCGCCAGTCGTAGCTGGACACCTTGATGTAGGTGCTCCAAGAACTCTCATGTTCTACAATCACTACGATGTACAACCCGCCGAGCCTTTGGAGTCGTGGGACAGTCCTCCATTTGAGCCCGAGTCGCGTGATGGGCGCCTCTACGGAAGGGGAGTGGCTGACAACAAAGGGGACCTTGTTAGTCGGATTTGGGCAGTCAAGGCGTTTCAAGAAACCGCGACTGAGTTTCCTGTGAACATCAAGTTCGTTGTTGAGGGTGAGGAGGAGATAGGGAGCGTGCATCTACAGGAATTCACCAGCAAGAACAAGGAGTTTCTAAGTGCAGAGGGTGGGATATGGGAGTTCGGCGGGGAGGGCTACGATGGTGTCCAACAGGCATGGCTCGGGCTGAAGGGCATCCTCTATGTCCAGCTCGAGGTGGAGAGTCTCACTCGCAATGTCCATTCGAGTTCCGGTGGTATTCTCCCGTCCGCACCCCATAAACTCGTGGCTGCACTGAGTTCGTTGAAAGACTCGAATCACCGGATTCTAATCGATGGGTTTCATGATAGAATAGAACCGCTCTCAGAAGCAGAGTGGGAGGCTATCGACAAGATAGACCTGCACGAAGAAGATATGAAAAAGGACTATGGAATATCCGAGTTTCAAAATGGTCTGGCCGGACGAAAACTCAAGGAGGTCGTCTATGGAGCTCCTAGCAGTTCCATCTGTGGTTTGACGAGTGGCTATCAGGGAGAGGGGTCCATGACAGTTCTCCCAAGAAAGGCATCAGCCAAGATTGACTTCAGGCTTGTTGAGAATATGGACCCTGAAGACATCTTGGAGAAGTTGCGCAAGCACCTTGACAGTCACGGCTATGCTGACGTGAAGATTGCCTGGTACGAAGGCTATCCCGCAGCCAAGACTCCAATAGATCATCCGTTCGTTGATGTTGTGAGGAGGGCAAACGAAAGGGTTTTCGGAGGCCTTCGCGTACATCCTACGAGTTCAGGCTCTGGGCCACTGTACTTGTTCAAAGACCATGTGTCAATGGTGTCGATTGGGGTTGGCGATGTGGAATCAAGAGCACACTCTCCCAACGAGAGTATAAAGTTGGAGAACTTCCAGAAAGGCATGAAACGGATCGCATTCGTTATGGATGAGATGGCTCGGTGGTAGCTTTTCGGGACCTCATTGGTGTTTCCCGACTTGCTTGAAGCTTTGGGACGCAAGGTAGGGGTGGTTGGACGTAAGGCAGTCCGAAAAATGCTTTAACGTCGTTTGGATGGTTTGAGTCATCTTGCTGATTCACTCTTTTGCCTCCTAAGGGCTGGAGTCGAGGTCCGATTGAGTCTAGACATTGCAGGCATGGGCTTCCGGAATGCGTTCCGTCGAAGGCGTGTGGCTCTCTTCACAATCATCTCAATCGCAATCTCAGTCAGCCTGCTCTATACTGCCATGTCAGCTAGCGCAAACCTACAGAACAACGCGAATATCTTTCTCCAGGATACATTATCTCCCATTGATATTGCAGTTTCAAATGGCGGAAGGTGGGGTGTCCGCATAACCACTGACATGCGTTCTGACGTAGAATCAATTCCTAGCGTCTCGAATACGATTCCGCGCATCGAAGAATATGTATGGGTGGAGAATGGAACAGACAGGATATACCTCTTCATTGTCGGACTTGATCTGGAGCTAGAGGGTCACGTAGGATACCTCAACGCCACAGAAGGTCAACTGGATCTGTCTGAAAATGGATGCTATCTCACAAGGGAGGCAAAGCTTCTACTCAATCTCAGTGTCGGGGAGGATATAGAACTCTACACGACAGCCGGACTTCAATTCCTGAACGTCACTGGTGTTGGGCTGGCTGTTGACAAGGGTCTCGCGGGCCCGGTGATCTTCGTATCAATAGAGAAGGCCTGGGAGATCTATCACCTTAGATACCCATCCAATTCCGTAGGCAAGCTCCTAGTTGAAGTCGATGATGTCTTTTCAACACCAATGGTTGCTGACCGAATCCAATTGATGTTCGGTGATGACTACGTGCTCACGAACCTGAAGATATACCCCTTAGAGCGAGCCACACTCTTCCTTTCACAGGCACGGACGATTCTCTTGGCCCTGGTCTTCGCCGCATGCTTCATAGCGACATTCAGAGTGTTCTCTGCCTTTGCAATGGTCTTTGGAGAGCGCAGACATGAAACCGGCGTTGTTTTGGCCTTTGGGGCGTCGAAACAGACTGTTCTCTCTCTCCTACTGGCTGAGGTAGGAGCGATCGGAATCATAGGCGCTGTCATCGGAGGGATAATTGGGATTGTCTTGGGAGCTGTCGTCCTTGACTTCATCCTACTCGTTCTCAATATATCTGCAATCTCGCCGTCTTCTCGGTTCTTGGATACACTTCACGTTACCGACCTTTGGAGCCTCATCGGTGCAGGTTTGCTTGGAATTGCACTGACAATCGTCGCAGGATACATACCAGCTTGGAGGGCTACCCGTGAATCAGTTGCGACTAGTCTGGGTTCTGGTTCAATGCCTGTTTCAGGCGCGACGCGGTCAATGTCAGTCATGACCAGAAAGCGGATACACATTGTGATTAGCATCGTTGCCGGAGCACTGACAGTGCTCGTGGTCGTCCAGACTCTTTCTGACTTATTCAGTTTCCACGTTATATCTGAGGACTTCTTGAGAATAGCTTCTATTCCTGCTTTCCTTTTGGTCATCATTGTTCTGTCTCCGAGGCTTGCACATTCTACAAGTATCGTGAAGCCGATAGTTGCAAGGTCCTCCAAGGTTGTGCGATCCTTGTCCCGAAAGAACATCCGCCGGAATACTCTCAGCGGTCTGGTCGTCTTCAATCTATTCGCAGCAGTGACAGTTCTGTTCTTTGCATCGACAAACGTGGGTGTCGCAATTACAGAGTCTTGGAATGCCAACATCAGTGGTCAAGCAACCGCGGCCAATATTGTGATGTACATGGACCCTCCTGCCACGATAGAGATAGTGCAAGACGTTGAGAGGATAGAGAATGTGACAACAGTCGCACCTATGAACCAGGTTCTTGATGATATGAGTAGTCCATCCCACACTGAGTTCGGACTGATCATGGGCGTAGATTCGGACGGGTTTGAGAGACTGGCATCACTTGGCATAATTGAGCTGGAGAACGGAACACTTGGCCTGTCGTCCATAGAAGAGCCCAGCACCTGCATCATCTCGGAGCAAGCCGCGCGTACCTTGAACGCGCATGTGGGCGACTTCATCGACATCGGTTCTGCTGTAGACGTTCGCGTCGTGGGAGTATGCAGCTCATCGGTTCCTGTCTTTGTTGTCACCGTTGTGAATCCCATCTTCTCAATTGTGGGAATCGAAACGTGGGAAGTCGTGCGAGGTGAAACCTTTGTTGTGGGCGGGATGCTGATTGAGTCTACAGATCCAGAGTCTTCAATTGTGGAGCTCGAGTCCTTCCCTGGCGCTCATCCTGTACTTGTGTCAGCCGTGGAGGCAGATTACCAAGCTGCCCTCAATTCACTTCAACTGGTTGTCGATGCATCTCTTGTGACATTGTTCATCGCCACCTTGGCCAGTGCATTTCTCAGTAGCTGGTCGATTGCGTCAACACGAAGAAGAGAGATTGGGATGCTCTCAGCCCTCGGAATGACCAGAGCGGAGATTGCCAAGACCCTCACTGCTGAGAGTGCAAGTGGCATGGCGTCAGGTGTGATTGTAGGGTCGGTAGGAGGATTTCTTGTACAGATAGCCCTCTCAGAAATTGTAGTGCGCTTCACGGGAGCTCAATACATTCTGTTTGACCCAAGGATTGGATTGCTTGTTCTTCTCTCACTACTGTTTTCCATTGCGGCCTCGTACTACGCGATAGGGAACACAACGAAGACAAAGGTGGTAGGACTGTTGAGAGACCTAGGACGTGGGAAATAGTACTCTCACCTTCTCTTCCAAGGACGCAGAAACTGAGTGCCAGTAGGCCCTAGTCTTACGTGGACTAGGAAACTGCTGGAACCCTTGTGGGGGTGTTCTTCCCCACACCAAAACACTAGTTCACTCGATCTGTTCGAAATCTTCTTTCGCAGCCCCGCACATCGGACAGACCCAGTCATCAGGCAGGTCCTCAAATCTGGTACCAGCCTCAATACCACCGTCGGGGTCTCCGACATCCTCATCGTAGACCCACCCACAGACTACACATTCCCATCTAGCCATAACAGCAGACTCCATCTTGGTTCGACTTACATCCATGACAAATCGGTCATGTTGTCAGTTGGTCGGCTTCTGCCTCAGCCAAATAAAAGGCTTCGCCTACACCAAAATGACAATTGAAAGGAAAAAGAGAGGGGGACTCGCGCCGCGAAACGACGCGAGACCATGTTTGTAGACTCTAGTTGGATTCAACCTCTGCGACGTACAATCAACAGGGCAACACCAATCACTGCGGCACCGCCGACACCAGCCACTACATAGAGGGTCGGGATTCCAAGGATAGTTCCTTCCCACCAGTTGCCTGCGCCGCCCAGGATCTGGATCTGATAACCTGGAGCAGAGAAGGTGTATCGTGCGGACCCAGTCCAGTTTCCTGCGTCACCCACTACGAACGATGCGAGTGTCGTGTTGAAGTACACACAGATAGCTGGCAGGTCGAGGTATAGACCCGGATCAGTCGCAGCGACGTCATAGGTGATGACCCAAGACTCACCAGGATTCAGGGTCGCTCTCTCCCAGAAGAAGTCACGATCCCCATCCAGTCCAACACTCATGCCGTCGAGTACCCCAAGGTCGTAGGCTATCTCATTGCCGTAGTTGTGAACAGTGATTGTGAAATCAAGTGTTCCACCTGATTCGACAGTCCTGTTGGAAGTGCCCTTTGTGACCACCAGATATGGTCCATCAAGGACCAGAGAGTCCGGTGACGCATCAAAGGTCAAAGTCAGGTCTGAGATGTCCAGTGCCATTGTTGACGTGTTTGTCATTGGGTCTGCATTGACTGCACCTGCAAAGCCAATCCCGCCCATCAATGAAGCCCCGAGGTCAGCCATCAGATAGGGTATGATTTGCTCTCTTAGGTTATCCATGTCCATCATGTTGACTAGAGCGGTCTTGATCCCAGCTAGATTGTCCGCTGCCATTGCTGTCCAGAGGGCCGATAGTACAATCTCCCAATGATCATTGACGAAGGCTGCAATCTCCTCTTTGTTTTGGAACTCGGCAGGAAGATCGAATCCGCTGAAGTCCTTGAGATAGGCCTTGATACCGTCTATGAAGGTGTTCAGATAGCCCTCCAATGCCACCGGATCTGCGTAGATGTCGTTATCCAAGATGTCCAAGAGACCGTAGGCGTCAAAGTATCTGACGAACGCCTGGGCAAGCGCAGCCAGTGGATTGGTCTGCGCAAGAGTGGCATCAATTCTGCTGGTAAGAGCGTCTGCATTCATTCCAATGGCGCCCATCAATTCTGCTAGCAGGTCAAGGTTTAGCTCCTTGAGAGGCGTTGGTGGAATCATTGTGGTGAAATCAACGTTTAAGATACTCTGCTTGAAGTCTGGGAATGGACCAATACCACCCCAGATGGTGTCAATGACATCACTGATGCCTTGTTCAATTTCGGTCATGTTGACCATAGACATTTCCTGATCTAGAACGAGAGCGAACTCCCTAGGCATAGCTGAGAGAATCATCCTCATAGCGTCTCCAACAGTGGTGTTCTCTGGAATGTATAGAGCTTCTCCTACCGTCAGATTACTAGGAATTGGATAGCTGTCATTGAAGACCATGAAGTTGCTTGGAAGCTCAGGGATTGACAGAGACCCTGGAGTCGCACCCACGATGAATGACATCGAGTCTGCAGATGAGTCCTGTTGCATCTTGTTCTGTATATTGCCTGTGTGACCAACGTGCTGCTTCAGCGAGTAGGTTTCATCCCCAGGTCCTTCTGTAACTGTCCCTGGAGCACCGAAGCCCACTTCCGCCATGACTCCAAACTGGACGGTTTCGACCAGGTCGGTGTGGCTCGCATCAGCTCTGTGATAGGGTCTGTTTGTCGCCCCTAACAGCGAACCAACGAAGTCTGACTGAGAGCCTGTGTAGTTTTCCATCCAATGGGCTGGAACGAATCCTTCGACTCCCTCAGTCATTAGGTCCGGCCAGTCAGGGGAATCTGCAATATCCATGAATCCACCCATGCCGGCCAGCCTACTTCTAAAAGCAGTCATGGCAGTTGCACCAGGTGTGGCATCCAGAAGATCCATGTACGTAAACATGTATCTTTTGACAACTATGTCAACCGGGACTGAAACCGCAAGGTCGAACCAATAGCTGTAGTTGGCGTCGATAGTGATGAATCTGTCCATATCTATTCCGAGATCGGTTTCATATGCTGTTGCAAACTCATCAGCGATGACAATCGCTTCAGCGAGGCTCAAATCAGTACTGGCCGCAAGATTCCGGTTGAGAGGAACCTCTACAATAGATTCAACGACAACCTCCAACACTGCCATTGGAGGTCCTACTGCGCCGTTCGGGAACGGACTCAGTCCTGTGAAGAGAAACACTGACTGGCTCACATAGCCATCATCGGTCGCCATTTGATTCTGCACTATAGTTTCAAGAGTGTCGAGATGGGCATAGCCGTAGTGAGTCTGGTTCTGTATTGACACTATAGCGTTATAGACCCCACCCCATGGATCCACAAGGGAGGCCAGTCCCTCAATCGTTGCGACGGACGGACCATTGGACGCCGGGGCAAAAGAGTCCAAAACAACTGGCGTGCCAACGCTACTACCTGCGATTGCCGGCAACACAAGCGTGACGACAACGAACGCAGCTAGCAGCAGGTTGTTTTTTCTGTTGCTCAATTTGGAATTCTCCTTAAGGCATGCCTGAACGCTCGGTTCATACCGAACGTTTGGCGCACATCAAACACCATCGATATTTCTTATGAAGTATGCGGTGTACGCCAAACTCTCTCGAACGACAGGCCCATGCCTAACTCACTTTAATTGTGAAATACCCTCAAAGTAGGTATTTGAAGTTATGTCGCTCATCTCGACGTTCCAATGTGTGGTAGACTGCACAATTCTAGTTCCCTTGTTCATGGTCATCCAAGAGGTCTTCGGGCTGTTCAATTGAGCTTTCATCGTTCGACGAGAAATCGGAATCAGTCAGTTCTTCGGTTTCCGTTTCTTTCAAGAGCTCTTCCTCCTCGTCATCGTCTGGGGGCTCAGGCTCTTCTTCCTCTGTTGGAATACGCAGATCCTCAGGAATCTCGGGAGGCTCAGGTACCTTGCCAATCCTCCTAAGATACACGAGTTCCATCACCAGCGCCACAAACGGGAAGATGTAGAGTTTGATCAAGTCACCAAAGGAGGCTCCGATGTCAATTCCAATCCCCTGATTGCCCAGTCCGAATATGATCGGAAAGATTGCATCCGAGAAGTAGTACCCCGATGCCAGAAAGAAGGTGAACGTGGCTGCCACATCAGCGGATACCTTCCACCTAGTTTCAAGTCCCTCTCTGCTAGCCAGCGATCGGCCGACTGAACTCATAGTATAGAAGAGGAAGAGTATCGAAACTCCGATGCCCACAAGGTCTAGGCCGAGCGCTGCCCCCTGACCTGCGTTGTAGATGAAGTAAGATGAGTATAGGGAAACAAAGAGTCCTATGATAGCGAGGTTTACCAGTGTGGGCTTGTCGCGATGGCGGACCATGATGATTCCGTTCAGGAAATTGAAGCCCATGACTAGGAGAGCTCCAGGCAAAATCGCGGCAAGTAGCCAGATGTTTGTGATAAACAGACCCTGCAGAATCCCCACATAGACAAGAGTAGCGACGACGACAAAGTAGCTCAAGAGATTAGAGAAACCAGCAAGTGCCCTAACGATTCTTCTAACCCCTGTGCCAGCGGCGACATCTGCATACCTAAGACTTGTCCTGGTACTGTAGTAGGCCTGGAAGGCAATCCAGCCCACAAAGGCGACTCCGAATATGAGAATCTCCAATACGGGCATAGCAAAGAGGATGAAGACGAACAGGACTGCTCCACTCACTATCATCCAGGGACTGACTCCAACGAATGATTTTGCATAGGACTCTTCACTCGCTAGGAACCTCTGGAGGCCGATGAGGGAGAGAAGCACTGCCAAGAGGAAGTAGATGGGC
Source organism: Candidatus Thorarchaeota archaeon (assembly GCA_048882205.1). Classification (GTDB taxonomy): domain Archaea; phylum Asgardarchaeota; class Thorarchaeia; order Thorarchaeales; family Thorarchaeaceae; genus SMTZ1-83. The sequence goes on from JBHLRV010000033.1 coordinate 9,290, forward strand.
CATACTCCAGCCAGAAAGATGAACCCTGGAAGAAGTGGTGCAACGAAGGCCGGACCGTAGATGGCTAGAAGTGTTGCCCCGATTCGACCCAACAATGAGATGATAATTGCCCCTACTATGAAGAGAATCGTCAACCATCTGAGTCGGTTGGATGCCCAGAATAGCTTGAAACCTTCTATGAGACCTGACAATATCGGAATATCCATCTCCAGTACCTCATTCAGCCCTCTCTTTAGGGAATGAGCCCGCTTTTATCTCTACGCTCCCGCTTTCTTCAGGACGTAGACAAGCTCGGCTTCTAAAGTAGGCTTGACGACCTGCTTCTCCACAATTGTGGCTACTCTGTTTCCATGAAAATCGAAAATCTCAATCCACGGTATCGCGGTTGCGCCCCACTCCTCAATCTCAGGCGGAGATGGAGGTACTCTCCACTGGTGGTCTGGGTCCAGTGGGGCAGTCTTGATTCCTCCGAAGACGCGAACGTCCAAACCGATTTCCTCTTCGAGTTGTGCCAGCACAGGCATTGCTTTGACACAGTCTTTACACCAACCGGCACTCATGACGACCACGGTCAAACCCCTGGTTAGGTCACGGAGCTTTTCCACACTCTCTGGATCAAGCTGGTATGCCTGATACTCCACCATGAAACGGCCGATATGTTTGTCTTCGAGGCTTTCTAGGTACTCTTTTGCT
>JBHLRV010000034.1:0-9575 GCA_048882205.1 Candidatus Thorarchaeota archaeon
ACTCTTTCCGTTTGGATTAGCAGAATAGCCGAGAAGATGGTCGAGCTCTTTGAAGATCCAGTGTATCCTGGTTTCTATGTCAATGCCTTTTCCGCACCGCTTCTGGCTGAAACCAAGCGGCCCGGAATTCAAGCATATGTGTATCAGGCATTGGTGATGGCTGAGAATGTGAACGCATCTCTCGACTTCGCGGCTTCGAAACAGAGTGCTGTGACATGTCTCACCGATATGTTGTATGACGAAGACAACGGCGGCTTCCATTTCTACACCTTGCGGAATGGTTCGCTTGATATACCAGACACAATCGACGAAGTATATCCAAACGATGGAAAACGTCTCGACCACCTTGCTCTTGCCACGATTGCCCTCTATGATGAAGGTGAAGTGAGTGGGAATTCAACGATCACCGAGATGGCGAACCGGTCCCTGTCCTTCATGATTGCCCACATGCCGTTCTATAACGACACAGAGCTCATAGGCTTCAGACTTGCAACCAACAGGACAGGTGGAGATCCAGTCGGGATCTCTCCGTATGAAAGGCCCGCACGAACGGTTGTGACAGATCTCAATTCCATTGCGATTCGTGCTCTTCTTCGGGGATATGAGGTCACAGGGAATTCTACATACTTGGACTGGGCGAAGCAGACATTTGGTGGTCTGCTTCGGAACGCCTGGGACGCTGAGCACGGAGGATGGTTCACTGAGCTACTCGACAGCACACCCTATGAACCTCCACCAGTAGAAGGGGTCAGATTCTATAAGGTCACAGAGATTCAGTTTCAGACCGCCTTCGCGCTAGAGGCGCTTTATGAGGCCACGAACCATTCCGTCTACATCCAGATTGCCATTGACACACTCGACATCGTGCTGTCAGGGCTTTGGGACGCTGTCGACGGGGGCTTTATTTGGAACGGCGACCAGAGGGTGGATGTTATCACTGAGGAATGGGAGATTCACTATACCTCTGTTCAAGCTCAGGCGATTCTGGTACTCGAGAGAATCTGGGCTTACGGTCTTCCGATTGTATCATACGTGCGTGTGTCACCAACAAATCCACGACCTACTGATGACATTCAGTTCGGCGCATCTGTCCTTGACGCCGATGGCATTGATACTGTTCTTGTCAACTGTACGATATCCCTCAATGGGACTGACAGCTCGCTATTGATGCAGCTGATGCCGAACCCGGAAGTAGGCGGAATCTACAACAACACCATTGCACCGTTGCCAGATGGCACTAGAGTGAACTTCATTGTCATCGCAAATGACACCTTGGGCAATACCTTTGTAGCCGGGTCCTACTTCTTCGCAGTCAGAGTGGACGTATGGGAACCAGTTGTTCTCTTAAGAGAGGTCTACCCAACGGAGGGCATAAGAGTTGGAGACGACGTCATTGTCGAGATTGGGACATACGAGTTCCCGACTCATAGCCATATAATCTCGTGCCAGTTGCATTGGAAAGTGAATGACGGAACATATGTGCCTCACAACCTTACACTCGTGGATGTTGATGGAGACTACTTGGTGTGGAGGATACTGCTTGGACAGTTCCACGCTGGGGATGTCATATCCTTCTACTGCCTAGTAGTGGACGAATCCAATAATGTGGGAGAGAGCGCCTACTACAGACTTACTGTGCTTAGTCCTGTCGATCAAGTACCGCCAATTGCATTGTGGCAGGTGGCGGCTGCGGTCGGCCTGGTCGCTGCACCTGGTATAGGCTACGCCTTCGCACGGATCAGAAGGGAGAAGGCAATGGTAGTGCAAAGAGAAGGGAAAAAGGACGCTCGCAGACGAGCAAGGAGGCGCCGACCGAGACGCGATAGGACTCGGAGGAATGACTAAACTTGGAGGCATAAGAAATGGACATTGGCACAATATTCCTGACTACGGCGATCGGGGCAGGACTGACTGATCTACTGGTCTTACTCGCTGGACCAAGAATCAAGAACTACGAAACAATCTCGATAGTCCTTGCTCTGATTGGATTCCTGTCATCCATTGCAGCTATGACATGGATGGGCATTCTGATATTCGGCAACGACTTCAGCTACGAATATGTCTATCTCACAACGAATCTCTCGGCAAGTTGGCCATTGAAGCTCTCTGCTCTATGGGCTGGTCAATCTGGGTCATTGGTATTCTGGACAATGCTCTCCTTCATCCTGTACTTCGGCTTCCGTACTCTTGTTCGAGGATATGAGGATGACAGACTTGTCTACAGAGCGGCCGTGTTCATGATTGTTCAGACACTCTTCATTGCACTCAACGCAGTTGCGTCCAATCCCTTCAGACCTGTTCCTGTCAGTACTCCAACAGACGGACTTGGGCTGAATCCGCTCTTGAGCACGATCTGGAATGTCATTCATCCCCCGATTGTCTTCATCGCCTACGCCTTGGCGGTAGTTCCCTTCTCAATAAAGCTCGCCGGATTCACTATGCGGTCAGATGAGAGGAATGAAGATCCTGTCCCAGTGGTTGAGTCTGTGTCACGTCTGACAACAGTCGCTTCTTGGCTTATGCTGTCTATTGGCATTGCTATAGGAGGCTATTGGGCCTACATCGTGTTGGGGTGGGGGGGCTACTGGGCATGGGACCCAGTAGAAACAACGTCGCTAGTGCCTTGGTTACTGTTGACAGCGTACTATCATGCGAGAGCGGTCTTCAGAAACAACGACGTCTTGCGCGATTCTTTCGTTGTGTTTGCGTACGTCACAGTCTTGTATGCAACCTGGGTCACCAGGAGTGGTGTCCTGAACTCGGTGCACGGCTTCCAAATAACAGCTGTCAGTTGGACGATGTTTGCTACTGTTCTGGTGAACTTCGCTTTTGCGGCGTTTCTTACGGCACGCGCTGGCTACATCGATCTCAGTGATGATGAGGATGGAGGAACTCGATTTTTCTCAACGGCGAACCTGAGAAATCTTTCGATCAAGGTTGCATTGATTGGCATACTCATAGTCACTGCAACATCGGTTATCGGCGTCGTTGCACCAGCGGCAATCAACCTCACACAGGCGATTATTGATCCCATCAATTTCCAAGACAATATGGTAGGGATAGGCATCGAGTTCTTTAGAGCAGGTTTCTACGCAGGCTCCTTGTTGCTCATAGTTTCGGCCTTCTACTGTATGAAGACTGCACTCATCTCCAACAGACGCAAGGGGATGGTCATCCTTGTACTGTTGGCCATAGGTGCAGTCCTCGGTGCTGTTACGGTTCTCGATGGAACTCTGGCGTTGCCGACTCTATACTGGCCCGCGAATGCGCTCATCCCGCTTGCAGTCGGAGGAATGATCTATCTCATCATAACCTTCGTACGTTCCCTTGCAGGGCGCGAGGGCCGCACACTAACAATGAGAAGGATGGGACGACTAATGCTCCATCTGGGGATTGTTGTTCTCCTGTTGGGAGTATTCGCGAGTGAGAATGTTGTTCATGAAACCAACGCGGGCTACCTCTTAGGAGACATCAATGAGATTGCTCCAGGTATTTCAGTACAGGTGACGGGTGTCAACCTTGTCCACTGGAATCACGAACGCGACTTTCTCATGGTTGTCACAGTGCACATCGTGGAAGGAGGAGTGATGCAAGGAAGTGTGCTGGAAGGAGGAGTGCTCGTTGGTATAGGAGTAGCCACGGTTCAAGGGAACCCAGAATGGAACGCGGTGACTCACGATGTCTACATCCAATCGACTGCATTTCGAGACGTGTTCATAGCTGTCACTGGTTTCAGAGATGCTGGTGGAGGCGCACTACAGGTTACACTGCACACGAAGGTTCTGCCATTCGTGTCTTTCGTCTGGTTGGGTGCCTTCTTGATGGTGATGGCTCTCATGCCCATGGCCTTCATGGACGGAGCTGGCCTGCGACGAGCTTTGCAGGGAAAGGAAGAGGACCTCTATGAAGAGGTGGATGAATCACCTTCCCAGAAAGAAGCAACCCCAATGGCCAACGGAGAATAGACGCGGTTCACCGGATCCCATAGAGTGCAGCTCTGTCCGTGCCGAACGGTACGGACAACTGTACCATCCAGCCATCACAGTAGAACAATCGCTCAACAGGAAGATACAAGAGTTTTCTTAGGGCCGGACTGGTTGTTAAAGCACTTGGGAAGAATCCCGATGGCGAGAGTCCTTGGTATCTCAGGCAGTCCCAGAAGAGGAGGAAACACGTCGATATTGACCAAGACAGCCCTGACGGCGGCACGGGACATTGGAGCCAAGACCGAATTCATTGAACTAGCTGACATGATTCTTTCGCCATGCAATCACACCACAAAGTGCTATGAGCTTGGCCGCTGTGAGCAGGACGATGACCTGAATAGAATTGTTGACCGGATGCAGTTGGCTGATGCGATTGTTATTGGTTCACCTTCCTACTATGGTTCTGTCACGACATCCATGAAGAACTTCATGGATAGAGCGGGGCAGTTTGCTCGGCTGGAAGGCAAGGTTGGCTGTGGGCTTGTTGTGGCCAGAAAATCAGGAGCAGACCTCACTCTCTCCCAAATAATTTTCTTCATGCTTGTGAAAGAGATGATTGTTCCGGGAGGGCTCTCATGGCCGGTAGGGATGGCACTCAACGTTGGTGACATCCGAAGTGACACTGAGGCCATTGTCATGGCTCACCAGATGGGGCGGCGAGTAGCGACGCTGGCAGATATTCTCAACAAGACGCCGGTGCCTTGGCGTAGTGAGGCAAGTTCTTCAGACGGAACTGCCAAATTCGGTGACGAATGAAACAGCTGGTTTGGTCATGTTGTTGTGGTCGCCGTTTCGTACTTGCTGGGACACTGTGCCAGTATTTGAGAAGCTCTGATTAGGAAGGCTGATTCCAGATAGCCGATAGCCACCATTTCTTGCCCATCGGTCAGACTGGGGAGTTCTCCCTCGACCAAGACTGTGATAGAATGAGTGTTTCCCTCGAGCACCAAGGTGACGTTTTCGGCATTTATCGAGATGGACCCTGGTTGCAGCGTTCCTTTTACCTGAATGGATCTTCCTATGTAGGCCTCCGGGTCTTGGACCACAGCATCAACACTAAGGTATGGATCTACAAAGAGTGTCAGCATCCCATATGCTACGAAGCCAACAGTGACAACTAGGATTCCTGCGATCAACATCACCCTTGTCTTCTTGTTCATCGTGCTCACTCCTGGCTCGCTCCGGATTCCACTGCATTCATCGAATTTTCAAGTGCAGAGATACTCTCCATCTGCCAGAATAGAAGTAGAAACACTCCACCCCAGATTACTACCGAGAACGGATACATAGGAATCACGAATATGCCACTGAGTCCAAGAGCCAATACCGTGAGTCCCACCAGCTCAAGAAGCGTGGCCACGTAAACTGGCAGTCTGTCGGGCATTTTCGAAAGGTTCTCTTCCCTTCCCACAGTCACAGCAAATGTCCTTATCGATTTGTCAAGACTCTGCATCCGCAGGAAGAGCCATGTCAGGAACGTGAACGTGCCTACCCAAAGGAATACTGCAACCGTAAAGAGTTCCGCTTCAAGTGCTTGCATTCTACTCACTCCTCTGCATTCTCAGTTCCATCAACTTCTCACTGACTGAATCTATCTTGTAGGTCAGGTCCAGCATAAGTATGTATACGAGCGTAACGGCAAGCAGACTTATCATCAATGTAATGCCGTGCTCGAACCCCATCTGAAGTCCACCGGGTGTAATTACAATTGGATGAAGGGTTCTCCAGACGTGTATTGAGATGTAGCTCAGGACTACCGCAGGAAATGCAACGATTCCAAAGACCGATCCGTATTGTGCTCTTATTTCCCGATCGCTTACAGACGCGCGATATGCGATTAGAGAGGCATATGCGATCCACAGAATTAGCGTTGTAGTTTCTCGGGGGTCCCAGTTCCAAAAGATCCCCCAAGTAGCGTTGGCCCATATCATTCCACTCAACAGGGTTATCGTCGTGAAGATGAGACCAATCTTGATTGATGCAGCTCCAAGGACGTCATAGCGGATCTCCTGCTTCCAGAGATAAAGAATAGAGCAGACTAACGTCGTACCGAATGCTCCGTACCCAACCAGTGCTGGCGCCACATGCTGGAAGAAGATGCGAATCCGCTCTTCGAGATTGAGCTCCGGTGGAGCGAATATCCAGACCATGTAGAGGTAGATGAAAGTGACTGTCAGGGACACAACGTAGAGAAGCATGCGCTTTGCATTCACGTCAACACGTTCCTGTACTGGGCTCGTGTCGTCATTTAAGGCAATATGAACATTATGTTTGGGTTGCTCTTTCAAGATGTAAGAGTGAACTGAAACACCGCCGCAGAGAGAGTCATCATTATGAATAGATGGCCAACTATAAGCTGAAGGAGTTGCACAAGTCCCGGCCCAATCACTGGAATCCCTGTGGCGAAGATTCTAGTAATCTCTACGAGCAGTATCAATGCAGAAGTTGCAGTAGGGAAGTAGACCAAGGGGTATACTGTAGACTTTGACTCAGCCGGCATCGTCAATGCGGATGCCATAGCACCGATTGCTGCTAGGTCGAGAGTGCCTAGACAGAATGTGCCGAATACGACCAATGGTGATATCTCAGGGGAGAACGTGAATCCGAGCAGAGCCATAGATATTGGTACGAGGAACAATTCAACGACTCCCATAAGGAAGAAGCCATAGACTACCTTACCCAAGTACACTGACCAGGCAGGTATGGGTGCAAGAGAGAGACCTCTGAGAGTCCCGGTTTCCGACTCCGATATGAATACAGGCGCAAACCCGAACATTCCCGTAAAGAACACGACAACCCAGAGCATTCCACTACCAATCTCTGTCAACACACGCAGCCTGACAGCTGTTTCTGCGACCTGAACCACGGCAGAGCTGAGAACCATGCCCAGAGCAAACACAGCAATCATAGCGAAGAGGAACATCGAGAAGATCTCGAAACGTTTCCTCATCTGCGTTAGAATGTCTTTCTTGGCGATGGCGAGTGCGGATGATAGACCTGAACCCATACAAACACCTCAGATGATTCCATCAAACTCGGCAATCGGACCTTGGTTCAACACCTGGCCTTTTCTCAACGTAATGAAGTCGTCACTCATCTCTGAACCAAGGGCAAGATTATGCGTCGTCAACAGTACAGTACGATCCGAACGATGGCTCTCCATGAAGTCCTTGAACACTTCATTTGAGTCCTTGTCAAGACCTGCAAATGGTTCGTCCAGAAGGTAGAGCTCAGGGTCATGTAGGACGCTCCTGACAATGTCGAATCTCTTTCTGAAACCTGTCGAAAGTATCTTGGTTGGTTCATCAAGCCAGCTCTTCACACCGAAGCGCTCCGAGAGACTCTCAATTCTTTCATTCGCCACAGACTGATCCATATCGTACAAGCTGCTATAGAATAGAAGGTTCTCCCGACCAGTGAGCTCTGGGTAGAGAAGCGGTTTGTCACCTACTAGTCCGATTCTCTGTCTAACCTCAAGCGGTTCCTCTTGGGTATCCTTTCCAAAGACCCGAGCATATCCCCCGTGTGGTTGAAGGAGTGTGGAAACTACTCGCATCAAAGTCGTCTTTCCAGCACCATTCGCCCCAAATAGTGCATGCACGCCTCCAACTGGAATCGTCAATGATACACTCTTGAGAGCAACTCTGTATCCGTAGCGCCTAGTCAGCTCATGAATCTCAATGGCAGTCATTCAAGTTCACCACTGGGGCGGAGAGGACTCCACCCAACCCCTTTTTTAGTCCGACGGATGCGCGATATGGTATGTCGAACAACTCCTACGATGTTGCTGTCGTAGGTGCAGGTCCTGCTGGATGCACAGCCGCAAGGGCGACTGCAGAGAGAGATCTCAACACTGTCGTTGTCGAAAGACGACGTCAAATCGGGGTACCGGTTCAGTGCGGAGAATACCTTCCTACGCCAAACGAAATGAGCGATCTGTTACCGGACTCTCCAAGAGTTGCCCGATTGGTTGATGTCCCCACACGATTGGTCACAAATCAATGCTCACAATTGAGGCTTATTTCGCCTCTCGGCAAGGCCTTCGAGTTCAGACTCCATTCTAATATCATTGACCGAGCAAAGTTTGACCAGCATTTGGCAAGACAAGCCATGGATGCTGGCGCAGAATTCAAGCTTGGAACTATAGTTCTTGAAAGGTCCCAAGAGAACACACTATCTGTCCGAACCGGCAGTGATAGATATGAGATATCAGCAAAGGTTGTAATTGGTGCTGATGGACCAAGATCATTGATTTCTCGGTCCATCGGGAACCGATACGACAATGAAGACCGAGACCTCAGTCCATCTCTGAATCTCGTGATAGAAGGCATGGACTGTGATGCTGATACAACTGAGATGTACTTTGGAAGGCAGATTGCTCCAGGTGGGTACTCGTGGATCATTCCAAAGAGTGAAACCTCTGCAAATGTGGGCTTCGGGATGAGGAAGCTGTTTTCTTCTCCAGATGTGTCTCTGCAACAATATCTTTACAGATTCATCAAAGCAAACCCGCTTGTGACTCATAGAATGAGGGGGGCAAGGATCACTTCACGGGTAGGTGCAACAATTCCCGTTGGTGGTCCGGTGGCGCGCACATTCTCCAACAATGTTGTGCTAGTTGGGGACGCGGCGGGGCATGTTATGGCATCGAACGGCGGGGGCATTTGCACAGCCCTCGCAGGCGGCCACATCGCAGGAGAGGTGGTCTATGACCATATTACAAACCATGAACCACTCTCCCGTTATGCTGACATATGGCGCAAAGAGCTAGGCACAGAGCTATACACAGCACTTAGGGTTCTGCGAATAGCTGATCAAGTCATGACATCGGATGCAATAACAGATCAATGTATGAGACTCGCCGGGTCTAGGTATCTGAAGCACTTGATTCGTTGCAGACTACCTTTTCCAGTTGACCTTGCTTCCAGGACTCTTGTCAAGGTACTGAGATTCATAGAGTAGCAGGCTACTCTCAGTGAATTCGGTCAAGTACAAAATCCGCAATCCTGAGGAGCAATTCACCATTCTGGAGCTCCTTTCCTTCCAGGGTGGATTTGGCACGTTCGACGTACGTCTTGGCCAGTTCAGTCGCATGATGAACAGCTTGCGTTTCTTCTATGAGCTCAAAGACACACTCTAGGTCACCTTCGTTTAGGGCTTCGATACACCTCTTCCGTTCCGCCACAGAACTGACCTCAAGCGCGTGCACTAGTGGGTAGTTGCATCTTCTCCCTCTGAGGTCTGATTGGACAGACTTCCCAGCTATCTGCTGAGACGCTATCACGTCCAAGATATCGTCTCTAATCTGGAAGGCAAAGCCAAGCATCTCGCCGAACTTGCTGAGTATGTCCTTCTGTTCCTCAGTTGCATTCCCTATCATAGCTCCAATTCTGGCCGCCTCTCTCATGAACGTGGCTGTCTTGTGCTCAACAACACTGAGATACCTCTGCCTGCTGAAAGACTCTGGTTTGTCCATGCCCATAAGAAAGTCCTCGGCCTCCCCCTCGACCATTCGGATTCCGCCTCGACCTAGATGAGTCAGGAGCTCCGGTGTTGCCTTCTCACCGATCAGCTGAACCGCCTGAGCAA